>NZ_JBRUHS010000006.1:0-143264 GCF_053206945.1 Streptococcus dentasini | reverse complement strand
CGGTGTCTGAGGGACATCTTATATTGGTGAACTTTCTTCTAGTCAATACGTGACTGCATCCAGTTCTATCAGACCGTTCGTTTTACAGACACAAGTGAAGTAGGTATACTTCGGTTAATTGTTCAGCCCTTTGCTCTATTTCCATTACAGAAACTTCAACACTACTATGGCTTTGGCTGACTTCTCATGATTCGTTGTTACTACGTCTGGGACGCTCATGAGACCTCACGGGATAAGTCGTACATCTTTCCTCGTTTACTCTCGTGATTTACGCACATAGGTTACGACTACCTTTTTGGACTTTAGAGTTTTAGGCCTCCTTATCCGCTATGTACGCCTTATATCACGTTTCTGTTCGTAGAGCCACGATTTCGCTATCCCTTCCTCTCCCCGCTACCTCACGATAGTCAGGCTTGGGAATCGCTATTGGGTTCACCGGTAGCGGGTGCCCACAGAGGACTTTCACCTCAGAGGTACAACATGCCTGTCGTACCTAAAAAAGCAACAGCCACAGCTGCTACTTTTCATCAATAATGATTCTAACCTTTTTAGTTTCAACGGGTACCGAATAGACAATCGACCTTATCGCTGTGATGGTCCGGCCTTTTTTCCCGATAATCCGACCGATGTCCTGCGGAGCTAAATCTAGGTGGTACTCCATAAACTCAGAGCCGTCTTCTACTTTAATATTGAAGCTATCAGGTTTCGAAATCAAGGGTTTGACGATAGCGATAATAAGATTTTCAATGGTATCCATAGGCTAAGCCTTCTTATTTTGAGTATTTAGAATCGTGGAATTTCTTCATAACCCCTTGGCGAGAAAGGATATTACGAACGGTATCAGAAGGTTGCGCACCTTTAGCTAACCAATCAAGAACACGGTCTTCTTTAAGAGTCACTTGGTTTTCAGCAACCAATGGATTGTAAGTGCCTACGGTTTCAATAAAACGACCATCACGTGGTGCGCGTGAATCTGCAACGTTAATACGGTAGAAAGGTTTCTTTTTAGAACCCATACGAGTCAAACGGATTTTTACTGCCATTTTGTAAAGTCTCTTTTCTATTTTTGTTTATCAAGGCCGTACGAGCTAGTCCCACGCCCTCTACTGTAACTAGTATAGCACAAATAATAAGACTGTCAAGAAAAAAACTTGACAGTCCTTTACATTAATACGTATCAGCAAATGCATTAAATGAATTATTGTTAAACATCTGCTTATTATAACCCAATTATTCAAACAAAATTGATAAATCACTACCATATTAATAATTGAGTATTTTCCCTGTGTCTCTTAATAAACTTGTGTGCAATAAAGTGCCTAGAATAAACTACACACTCAATCGCTGTTCTTTTTCATTCCTAATATGATATCTATTAATTATCGATCCTTCCGATAATTAATAGCGCTATGTTTAAAAATGCCGTTGAAAAGAAAGACTATCCAAATACTTCCTAAATACGATTATAGATCATATTTGGAAAGAAATTCCAAATATCGTTTGATAAAACTGAAAAGATAATTTGAAATAAGCAGAATAAACCACCTAATATGGACAGTCACAGCTTTATATAGCTTCCCTCGTTAAACTTTCTTCCAATTTCCAATCACATCTTCATGCGATGTGGGTAAATTGCTACTCATATCTCAAAGCCTCAATAGGATCTAACTTGCTTGCTCGATTTGCTGGTAAGAGACCAAATACTGCTCCAATAATAACAGAAACCAGTAGACTGTTGATAATCGTGTTGAATGAAACGACTGGTTTACCTAAACCAATTGAATCACCGGCACTTCTAAGCATGCCAACTAAACCTGAAGCTAATAATAGTCCAATCATACCACCTATCAGAGTCAAAACAATGGATTCAATCAAAAACTGCATCAAGATATTACGGCGAGTGGCTCCCAAAGCTTTTCGCAAACCAATTTCTCTTGTTCGTTCGGTTACAGACACCAGCATAATATTCATAACACCAATACCACCGACTAAGAGAGTAGTAATCCCCATAATACCAATAAAAGTTGTAATGGTTGAAATCTGAGCTTGATATTGCTTGATAGCTTCAGTCAGGTCATACGTTTCAAAATGACCTCCGGAAGCACCTGAGAGCTTGGTTAACTGCTTGGCTGCAGCTTTCCCTGATTTTAGAGACTGATTGACATCAGGTACATGAATATAGATACCACCGATTTCATCTACATTAAACTCCGATGCTAATACGGTATTGGTTAAAATGGCTGTCCCGTTGGGATACATTGAATAATTTGTACTCTCATCAGGATCTTTATAAACACCAACAACTCTAAATTTCTTACCACCGACATCAATAATGTTATTTAAAGCACTATTATAATCAGAAAATAGTTTTTGGGATACTTTTCGATCAATCATAATGTAGCGAGAAGACTGCTTATAATCACCGGTATTAAATCTGCGTCCGGCTACTATTTTGTATTTTTTAACATCAAAATAACTTTGACTTACCCCTGTTATATTGACCTGCTTAGACTTCTTTTGGTTGTAAGAAACATTAGCCGAAGTCGTATTGGTAATATAATAGCCACTTATACCATCAACATTATTAACAATGGTTTGGAGCCATGACTCCTGTACTTTGGGAGCATTTTTAGGTAATTTATCCGTAATAATATCATCTTCTTGGTTGTCATCTGAATTTGAAGTATAGTAGACTTGAACATCATGCTGTGCCTTTGCGATATTCTCGGACATTTTATCCTTAAATCCTGCACCCAGAGCTAAAACCAGAGATACAGCTGCTACCCCAATAATAATTCCCAACATAGTCAAAAAGGAGCGCATTTTATGCCCCATGATCGAGCCGAGGGCAAATTTCCAATTTTGCATCATAACCTCCCTTATTCAATACGGACACTGTCCGTTGTATCCAAGGTGATTTCACCATCTCGGATCACAATCTTACGCCTTGCATAATCAGCAATTTCAGGTTCATGGGTTACCATGATAATGGTCTTACCTTCACGATTGAGCTGGGTTAGCAATTCCATAATCTGGTTGCTGGTTTTGGTATCCAGCGCTCCAGTTGGTTCATCCGCTAGGATAATAGAAGGGTTGTTGACCAAGGCGCGAGCGATAGCTACCCGCTGTTTTTGCCCACCTGATAATTCTGATGGCAGGTGTTTTCTTCGATCCGCCAGCTCAACCTTCTCCAGAAACTGTTGGGAAAGTTGACGACGCTTGGAGCCGCTCATCCCAGCATAAATCAGGGGCAACTCCACATTATCCTGAGCATTAAGCTTAGATAGGAGGAAGAACTGTTGGAAGACAAAGCCTAGTTCCTCATTGCGAACATGAGCCTGCTCAGTTGGACTGAGTTCTTCTACTGCTTCTCCTGATAAGGTATAATAACCTGAAGTGGGACGGTCGAGCAGGCCGATGATATTCATAAGCGTAGACTTTCCTGATCCTGATGGCCCCATGACAGCAAGAAATTCACCTTTAGCTACTGTTAAATCAATGCCTTTAAGAACCTGCAATTCTTGTTCTCCGTTGCGATACGATTTGGTAATGCCCTGCAATTCTATTAAAACGTTTGCCTCATTCATGGTCATCACCTCATTAGTTCTTGCTGACAGAATCTGAAACATTTTGCCCGTTCTTCAGATTGTTGTTAGGGTTACTGATAACTTCTTGCCCCTCATCAATACCTGATAGGATTTGCTGCTGCTTGGCATCGGCGCTGCCCAGACTTACCTTGCGTTTAGTGACCTTTCCAGATTTTTTATCATAAATCCAGACATAAGAATTGTCATTTTGAGTGACAACAGCCTTGACCGGCACTAGGATGCCCTCACTGCTATTATCAACTTCTACAGATGTCGTGAAACCTTGCTTCAAATCGCCAAGGTCACTGTTGATATCAACTTTATAGTCATAGGTAGCGCTAGACGAGCTTGAAGAGTCAGAATTATCTGAGCCAGAAGAACCACTGTCATCAGATTTTTCATTAGGGTAATTTGAAATATAACTGATAGTACCGGTCCACTTTTTATCTGGATAAACCTTAGATTTGATGGTAACAGTTTGGCCCACTTTGACATTGGCTAAATCATATTCTGTTAATGTCCCCTGAATCTGCATCTGCCCCTCGCTGGCGACGTGAACCAGAGTTTGGCTGTTTTGGGTTGAGGGATTGACACTTTCAGCTACCTCTACAACTGTTCCGGCAACATCGCTGGTAACAGTCGTTGCATTGAGAGCCTGCTGAGCTTTAGTGACAACGCCTTGAGCATTAGCGTAAGCATCATTTAGAGATTGCAATTGGCTATTATACTCCGCCGTTCCTGCAATAGCTGCATTATCACGCCTGAAAGCTTCAAGGTCACGCGCAGCTTGATTCAAGCCTCGAACAGCAGCGTCATAGTCAGCCTGAGCCGAAGCACTATCGTATTGTACTAGAGCCTGACCCGCAGTGACCTGATCACCGACAGAAACGTTAATAGTAGGGTCAGTTCCCTTTGCAGGATCGTAGTAAACATATTGCTCAGAGATTGATTTTGCTTTTCCCGTTAGAATCGTCGATGAGGCTAAATTTCCTTTTGTGACCCTAGCTACGGTATAAGGGCTTGTCTGAGCGGTCGAATTAAGGATAGCATGTGTTACCATGTACCCACCGCCTAAGAGGACAAGTCCTGTCGCTCCAATAATAATCCATTTTTTACGCTTTGACATTGTTTTTCTCTTACGTTGACGTGCCATATAAAATCTCCTTTAGCCTTTATTAATGATATAGTAGCAATAAAAATTAACTTCTACTCTTACAGATTTGTATGGTAGGAATTTTTGTATCATTTTAACAATACAAATATAATACTTTTATCGCTCTCTGTCAAGTACTATCTGCAAAATAACAAGCCTGTATGACTTTTCTCCATTGTAGCTATCCCCTTACAAAAAAATAGGGACATTATATTGTCATAATTTTTCAAACAACCATTTTGCAGTTTAAAAGCGGATTGACTTGTCATTACAAGAATTTGCTTTCGCTAGATAGTATAGACTATTTTGACTCTTAGTGAGCATCTACGTCGTGAACGGTCGTTATTTTGTCGTGAATGGTAAAAAATTAAAAATATCTATTAAATTCTGACAATTCGGACTGAAACTTTTTAAGAAAACCCACTAGAATGAGAACAACCATGTCAATCTAAAATGTTAGACTGAAATTATTTTCACGCAAACAAAAAGGAAGAGAGTTTCACATAACTCCTTCCTTTCTGAAAATCTGAAAAATAGGTAAAGCCTTTAAGCTTGACATTGGAAATAGGCTAAGAGTTCAAAGAATCAACCCTTACTGCCCAATTTTCGGTTCATGGCTATTTTTATGATGACTGCGGTTAGATAGCGTTTGTCGTAAAGCTCCTGCTTTCCAAAACACGCACCATGGCATCTGCAGTATCTAAGGCTGTAAATAGCGGTACACCAGCTTCAATAGCCGCACTGCGAATAGCTTGTCCGTCCTCATCGGCTGTCCGCTTAGTACCAACCGTGTTGATAATGGCTTGGACAACACCGGTCCGAACCAGGGCTGGAATATCATTGTCATCGTTATCACCCAGCTTATCAACAATGACTGAATTTAGGCCATGTTTTTTGAAATAGCGTGCGGTTCCAGCTGTTGCATAGATACCATAGCCAATGGCATCAAAGCGACGTGCCAGCTCTAAGGCTTCTTCTTTGGTATCATCTGCAATGGTGAAGATGACATTACCGAAGGTGGGCAGGTGGAGATAGCTGGCTTCGAAGGCTTTATAGAGGGCTTTTTCTAGGGTTTTATCCGAACCCATAACTTCACCAGTTGATTTCATTTCAGGCCCTAAGAGACTATCTACTTTAGCCAATTTGGTGAAGGAGAAGACAGGGGCCTTAACATGAACCCGATCACTCTTAGGATAGAGACCGTCCTGATAGCCTAAATCAGCTAGACTTTGCCCCAAGATTAGCTTGGTTGCAACCTGAGCCATTGAGATATCTGTTACCTTGGATAAAAATGGCACGGTCCGACTGGCACGTGGATTAACCTCAATGACATAAACTGTTTCATCATGGATAACAAATTGGATGTTCATCATGCCGATACAATTGAGACCAATAGCTAAACGCTTAGTGTAATCAACAATGGTATCAATAATCTCTTGAGAGAAGGTTTGCGGTGGATAAACAGCCATAGAGTCCCCTGAGTGGACACCAGCCCGCTCGATATGTTCCATGATACCTGGAATGAGAACATTATTGCCATCTGATATGGCATCGACTTCACACTCACGACCAACCAAATAAGAATCGACAAGGACTGGATGGTCCGGACTGGCTTTGACTGCTGTTCTCATATAGGAACGAAGATCGTTTTCATTTTCAACAATTTCCATAGCACGACCGCCAAGTACGTAGGAAGGACGAACCAAGACCGGAAAACCAATTCGTCGAGCAGCCGCAAGTGCTTCTTCTTCGTTAGTAGCTGTATGTCCTGGTGGCTGAGGAATATCAAGGTCTTGCAGAGCTTGTTCAAAGAGATCGCGGTCTTCTGCTCGGTCTAAATCAGCCACTTGGGTTCCTAAGATTTTAACACCGGCCTTAGACAATGGATCAGCTAAATTAATGGCTGTCTGACCACCAAACTGCACGATAACGCCCTTAGGCTGTTCTAGATCAATGACATTCATGACATCTTCAAAAGTCAGAGGTTCAAAATAGAGCTTATCGGATACGGAAAAGTCAGTCGAGACGGTCTCTGGATTGGAATTCATGATGATGGCTTCATAACCAGCTGCCTGTAAGGCTTTAACTGAGTGAACGGTTGCATAGTCGAATTCCACCCCTTGACCGATGCGAATCGGTCCAGAACCCAGCACGATAACTGATTCCTTATCCGATTTGATTGATTCATTTTCAAAAGCATAGGTTGAGTAGAAATATGGGGTCGCAGATTCAAATTCTGCGGCACAGGTATCAACCATTTTGTAGACAGGGATAATATTATTATCTAAGCGCAGCTGGCGAATGGCTGCGGCATCCATTCCCCAAAGTTGACCAATTTTTCTGTCACCAAAACCAAAACGTTTAGCTTCTTTCAAGATATCAAGATTGCCAACATTCTTTTGCAACTCTTGCTCCAATTCAAAAATATGGAGCAACTTATCCAAAAAGAAGATATCAATCTTGGTCAAGTCTGAAATTTCTTCAATGCTAAAACCGCGACGGATAGCTTCCGAAATGTAGAAAAGTCGGTCATCCTGAGCTTTGACAATCTTCTCGAAGAGCTGGTCATCACTAGCTGTCGCTAATTCTGGCATCTCATTATGGTGAACACCGATTTCCAAAGAACGACAGGCTTTGAGCAGACTTTCTTCAATGTTGCGGCCAATAGCCATGACTTCACCCGTCGCCTTCATCTGGGTGCCCAAACGACGTTCTCCATTTTCAAACTTGTCAAATGGAAAACGCGGAATCTTTGCCACAACGTAGTCAAGGGCCGGTTCAAACATGGCATATGTCGTGCCAGTTACTGGATTGATCATCTCATCAAGTGTCAATCCAACTGCAATTTTAGCAGCCAATTTAGCAATAGGGTAACCTGTTGCCTTAGAAGCCAGTGCTGAAGAACGCGATACCCGCGGATTAACCTCGATGACATAGTATTTAAAACTGTGAGGATCCAGAGCCAACTGAACATTACAGCCCCCTTCGATCTTAAGGGCACGAATGATTTTTAGACTGGCATCCCGCAGCATCTGATTTTCAATATCGGACAAGGTCTGAGTTGGTGCAAAAACAATGGAATCTCCTGTGTGGATACCAACAGGATCAAAATTTTCCATGTTACATACTACAAGGGCATTGTCAGCACTATCCCGCATAACTTCGTATTCAATTTCCTTGAAACCAGCGATGGATCTCTCAATCAAGCATTGCGTAACAGGCGAGAGCTTCAGGCCATTTTCGGCAATTTCACGTAATTCCTCCTCATTACTACACATACCACCACCGGTTCCCCCCAGAGTGAAGGCGGGGCGGACAATAACAGGGTAGCCTATCTCGGCAGCAAAATCTAAGGCCTCCTGAACAGTATTAACAATCTGTGATTCAGGAATCGGTTGCTCCAAATCTTCCATGAGCTGCTTGAAGAGGTCACGGTCTTCAGCCTGATCAATAGCTGAAAGCTTAGTTCCCAAGAGCTCAACACCTAATTCATCTAAGATTCCCGCTTTAGATAGTTCCATAGCCATATTGAGCCCGGTCTGGCCACCAAGAGTTGGCAATAGGGCATCTGGCCTTTCCTTGCGCAAAATGCGGGTCACAAATTCGGTCGTGATAGGTTCAATATAGACCTTGTCGGCGATTTCTTTATCGGTCATGATGGTCGCCGGATTGGAATTGACAAGGACAACTTCGTAACCTTCCTCTCGCAAAGCTAAACAGGCCTGAGTCCCTGCATAGTCAAATTCCGCAGCCTGCCCGATAATAATCGGTCCAGATCCAATCACCATAATTTTTCCAATGTCAGTACGTTTTGGCATTTATAAGATATTAAGGGCATAAAGCAGATATAGCGAAAAGAAACCGAATCCACGACACTAAGTCTAGGGAGTTGTCTATCCTTTTTGCAAGATCCGCAGGGCCGTATTCAGTTGAACCAAATACGGAATTAGAGCCCCTTCTCCTTTCTATTCAACGTGCTCCAATAAAGCATGATACCAAGGCTCGTCAATTGCGAAGTGAAAAATAGCTAACGTGATTCAGACGACAATATCTAAGCAAGATTCATCTTTTTCACACAACAATTAGAGCCTGTTCAAATAAGTTCTGGACCTGTAAAAAGGACAAACGAAATAGGAGATTTGACGAAGAACCGTAAGCTCTAAGAAAATCTCTATTTTGCTAAAGTTCCTTATCCTCAATTCGACTAACTATCATGGTCCAGAGAAAAATGTTACCCTCGTGCTTGTTCTAGCTTAAAAGCATCAATCAGCTCAAGGAATTCATCAAATAGATAGCTGGCATCATGAGGACCCGGAGCTGCATCCGGATGATACTGAACTGAAAATGCTGGGTAGTAGCGATGGCGAACCCCTTCAACAGACTTATCATTAATCTCTTCATGCGTTACAATCAGACTGTCGGGTAGGGTCTCGCGATCAACCGCATAGCCGTGATTCTGGCTGGTAAAATCAATCCGCCCAGTCGCAATTTCACGTACCGCATGATTGAATCCGCGATGCCCAAATTTCATTTTGTAGGTGCTGGCACCGTTAGCTAGACTGAAGAGTTGATGGCCCATACAAATTCCAAAAATCGGAATTTTTCCCTGTATACCACGAATCATATCAAGAGCTTCTGGTACATCTGTTGGATTACCGGGACCATTGGACAGCATGACACCATCTGGGTTAAGATGGAGGATCTCATCAGCCGTTGTGCTATAAGGTACAACCGTCACATTACAATTGCGCTTGGAAAATTCGCGCAGGATAGAGTGCTTGAGGCCAAAATCGACCAAAACGATATTTTTGCCAACACCAGGAGCGGGATAAGCAGCCTTGGTGGATACCTGCTCAATGTTATTAGTAGGCAGGACTGTTGCTCGCAGCTGATCTTGCAGGTGCTCAATACTGTCTCCATCATTGGCCAAGGTTGCTTTCATGGTTCCATGCTGCCGTATAATCTTAGTCAAAGCACGGGTATCAATGCCGGAAATACCAGGAATGTTCTTGGATTTCAAAAATTCATCCAGTGACATTTGATTGCGCCAATTGCTAGCCAAACGGGCATTCTCAGCTACGACAACGCCCTTGCAGGTCGGTGTGATAGACTCATAGTCATCACGATTGATGCCATAATTCCCTACAAGGGGATAAGTAAAGGTCAAGATTTGACCATTATAGGATTGGTCAGTGATGGATTCTTGATAACCAGTCATACCTGTGTTAAAGACGATTTCACCAGTGACATCACCGCCAGCACCAAAGGCCTGACCTTCAAATATAGTACCGTCTTCTAAAATTAACAATCTTTTTGTCATAGGTTAGATACCCAAAGGCTACTCGGCTCATCGGAAAGCTAGTCTTGCTTCGCCATTCAAAGAGAGCCTACTACCCTTTTGCTTCCTTTCTTTACTATATCTAGATGAAGTAAGCGTGATAAAGCGAAAGAGACACGCACTTCAATCCTAAGAATTAAACTCTTTTTGCCCAGCCAGTTGCTACACTTTACCATTTAGAATGGCCTCAACAATAGCCATACGGACAAAAACCCCATTTTGCATTTGAGCTACAATCCGAGATTTAGGTGCTTCTACTAAATCGTCTTTTATCTCCACATCGCGATTGACCGGTGCTGGATGCATGATAATAGCCGTATTTTTCAATTGATCATAGCGCTCCTGTGTCAGACCATAAAGGCGGTGGTATTCCTCTTTCGAAAAACTTTCTGAGCCATCATGGCGTTCATGCTGGACTCTAAGCAACATCATAACATCAATATTATCGATAATATTATCAATAGCATCATACTGCCCATAGACATCAAATTCACGAGAGTACCACTCTTTAGGCCCACAGAAATAGAGCTGAGCTCCCAAGCGCTTCAACACTTGCATATTGGATTTAGCAACTCGAGAATGAGTCAGATCTCCGGCAATAGCAATTTTTAAATTTTCAAAAGTCCCAAACTCCTGATAAATCGTCATAAGATCTAATAAGCTTTGACTAGGGTGTTGTCCAGAGCCATCCCCACCGTTAACGATCGAGGTCTGGATAGTTCGACTGTCGATCAATTCTTTGTAGTAATCATCCTGAGAATGACGTACCACACAGATATCAACTCCTAGAGCAGACATGGTAAGAATAGTATCATAAAGGGTCTCCCCCTTGTTGACTGAGCTCGTTTTAGCATCAAACTCGATAACGTCTAGTCCTAGCTTCTTCTCTGCTACTTCAAATGATTTATGAGTCCGGGTAGAGCTTTCAAAAAAGAGATTAGCTGCAAAATACTGACGATCCAATTTAAATACTGCTTCTCCTTGTTTGAAGGCTATCCCTCGTCTAATTAACCCCATAACTTCTTCATTGGATAAGATTTCCATTGATACCAAATGTTTGAGAGAAACCATACCATTTGTTACTACCATAAGCTTCAATCCTTTTCTGGAAGAATTTGATAGAGAATAATCCCTAAAAGAGTTGAGAAGGCGACGCTGGTAATCTGCAAACCAGCTACTTGTAGCATAAGTCCACCAATCCCTGAAATCAAGATGACACTAGCGATGAAGAGGTTCCTTTTCTTATCAAAGTCTACTTGATTTTCTACCAAAATTTTCAAACCGCTTGAAGCAATGACTCCAAACAGGGAGATAGACACACCGCCAAGTACGGCCGGCGGAATAGATTGGAGTAAGGCTGAGACTTTTCCAACAAAACTCATAATAACCGCAATAACGGCCGCACCAGCAATAACATAAACCGAAAAGATTTTATTGAGAGCCATAACCCCAATATTTTCCCCATAGGAGGTTACAGGGGGAGCTCCAAACAAGCCAGTGATAATCTGAGCCAAACCATCACCAGTCAAAGTGCGATCCAAACCAGGATCCTTAAAGAAATCACGTCCTGTTAAACTGTTTAAGACCATGACATGACCGAAGTGTTCCGTCATGGTAACAAAAGCAATCGGAGCCATGGTTAGGATGGCGCTGGGATACAACCTAAACTGACCATCGCTCAAAAGAATGTGAAAATCTGGAATATCTATCCACGAGGCCTGGGCTACTCCTGAAAAATCAATAATTGTCTGTCCACTTATAACTCCTAAGCCCAGCGCAAAGAAGTAACCAACAATCAGCCCTAATAGAATAGGAATAACAGCAACAATCCCTTTGCCATAGATACTAAAGGTGATAACGGCAAATAAGGTGACCATTGAAATAGCCAAACTAGTAAGACTGTAATGCCCATCAATGGTCATCGCATCGTTGACGGCTGACGTCGCTAAGCTAAGGCCGATCACCATGATAATCGGTCCGACAACGATAGGCGGCAGAACCTTATCAATCCAGTTTTTTCCAACAAATCTGACCAGTATTGCTACCAAAAGATAAACCAAGCCGCCAGAAATAGCTCCTTGAGCTACAGCGGGCATACCGTCTGTTTTGAGAAGGGTCTGCATGGTTGCAATATAAGCAAAGCTTGACCCCATATAAGCGGGAATCTTATACTTGGTAACAGACAGATGTGCTAAGGTTCCTAAACCGCTAGAAAAAAGGGCAATAGCAGGGTCAATACCAACCAGAATAGGAACCAGCACCGTTGAGCCAAACATAGCAAAGAGATGCTGAAAAGATAAGCCCAGCAAGAGTCCGGTCTTCGGTCTGTCACCAATATCGTATTTAATTTCTTCCATTTACGACTTCCTTACTAATTCCATTAGGCAGTCCAGAGAGTTAATTAGACTCACTGATAGTAACTCGGTCGCTACCGTCTACCTCAACCATCTCGACAGTAATCGCTTCTTCAGAACTCGTTGGGATATTTTTGCCAACATAGTCTGCACGAATAGGCAGTTCACGATGACCGCGATCAACCAAAACGGCTAAACTAACACGAGCTGGGCGTCCAAGACTGACAAGATTATCGATGGCTGCTCGAATAGTACGGCCAGTATAGAGAACATCATCAACAAGAATAACATCTCGGCCGGTTACATCAACCGGCATAGTCGTTGTATCCTGACTTGCTTTAATGTCATCGCGGAAGGGTCTGATATCCAACTCTCCAGTTGGAACATCAATGGCTTCAATCTGTTTGAGACGGTCTTGAATCCGACGAGCGATATAAACTCCTCTGGTCTTGATTCCAGCCAAAACAAGATTATCTAAATGTTTATTGCGCTCGATAATCTCATAGGTGATACGGGTGATTGCCCGTTTCATGGTGACGTCATCAACGACTTCTTTTGTTTTCATAAGAAATCCTTCCTTGTATATATTTTTTGAACAAAAAATCTCCCTGCCCTTGCAAGGAGATGACACAAAATAAGAGATATAGGTATAGCCTACCCTATCATTTTTTCTGAGCATGTCTCCTTACCTGCCTCTCTGGACAGTTTTAAAGGATTTTATTCATTGGGCTCATTATAGCAAAAACTATCAGCTAAGGCAAGAATTAACCGTAAGTCTTTTACTGTCTAATTAGCGCCTAGTTTTTGAAGTTAAATTGGTAAAACTAAACTTTTGAAAGTGACGGTTTGTTCTCTACACCTGAGGGATGGCAAAGGCACCATAGCTTTTTGGTCCATTGTCCACTCCTGTAATAGATATTAGGTAACACGCCCTATCGCAAACGCCCCTGCTGCAAGGCTTCTAGGGTCTCTTGGAAAAGCTGCGGGGGTTGAATAGAAAACTTAAGAAGATCCCCTGTCGTCGGATGGGTAAAACCGATTGTCTCAGCATGCAAGAACTGTCCCTCCCCCTTAAGCGTTTTACGGGGAGCATAGAGAGGATCACCAGCTACAGGATGACCAATGTAGGCCATGTGAACCCGTATCTGGTGTGTTCGCCCAGTCTCTAGGCGCAATTCGACCAAGCTGTAGTCACCAAAACGCTCCATAACTTGGAAATGCGTCACAGCTGGCTTTCCCTTGGCTGTCACAGCCTGCTTCTTACGATCCTTGTCTGAACGTCCAATAGGAGCCTCGATCACTCCGCGATCATTAGGCAGATTGCCATGGACAATAGCCAGATACTTTCTCAAAGACTTCTTATCCTTGAGTTCATCTGCCAAAGCCTGATGAGCCTGATCGTTTTTAGCAATCATCAGCAAGCCTGACGTATCTTTATCAATACGATGAACAATGCCAGGTCTCACCACGCCATTAATAGTGGATAAATCTTTGATGTGGTAGAGAAGAGCATTGACTAAAGTCCCAGAGGTGTGACCGACAGATGGATGAACAACCATACCTTGCGGCTTATTGACAACAGCGACATCGTTATCTTCATAAACAATATCAAGTGGCAGTTCCTCAGCCTCATAAGTAAGCTCAACTGCCTGTGGTTCTTCATAGCTGATGATGTCACCTCGTTTGACGGCATATTTGGCCTTTTGTGGGCAACCATTAACAGTAACAAAGCCGTTTTTAATCACCTCACTGGCTTGGCTGCGCGATAAAGCTGTCATTTCTGCCAGTGCCTTATCCAGACGCAAGCCCTCCGCTTCTTTAACGATCACTTCCATCTTTTTCTTCCTTCCAAACTGCAATCATTAGCAAGAACACGCCTAGGCTGAGGCAGGAATCCGCTAGATTAAAAACAGCAAAATCAATAAAATCTAAATGAATCATATCAACAACATAGCCTAAACGCAAGCGATCAATAAAATTAGCAAGACCGCCAGCAATAATGAAAACCAAGGCGGATACCAGCCAAAGAGAATCATAAAAATGACGGTACAAATAATAACCTGCCCCACCGATAACAAGAATCGTAATCAAAGCAAAAAGCCACTGCTGATTCTGCAAAATAGAAAAAGCTGCCCCATAATTGCGGACATAGACCAAACTAAAAATAGGCGATAAAAAAGGGTGCCTCTCTCCTTGACTGAGATGACCAACAATCCACCATTTACTCACCTGATCGAAAATGATTAAGCTAATCATACTTAAGGGAACCAAAATCCTTCGTTTCAACACTAGAGACTCCTTAGGGTTTAAAGGTTTCAAAATACTCAAACATAACATTAATAAATTTGAGGGCACAAGCTGATAAGACCTTATCAACACGCTTGACGTAGACCATTTTATTATCTAAATCGTCTTCCAGCGGTATCACAGTAATGCCATTAACACTGCGGCTGTCGAGAAAGCCTGATCCAGTCGCATACGCATCTGTTCGCTCAAGTATACCATTTAGGGTAGCGCGGTCAGTTACGTTAAACATCAGGGAGCTCTCCGTTGTATCAATAAAATTTTCAGAGTAATAAGGATATTCATCCTTCTCTTGGGTAAAGCGCACTGTCGGCAAATCTACCAAATCTGTCATTGTCAATCGCTCTTTCTTAGCCAAAGGATGATTCTTACGCAGATAAATATGGGTCTGAAATGGAATTAGATCGATCAACTCCAAACCTAGCTTATCCATCTTTTGCTGAATGCCTTTGCTGTTTTGACGATTCATGTAAATGATGCCAATGTCACTGTGTCCCTGAGCTACCTCATCCAAGATCTGCACGGTGGTAGACTCAAAAATTCGAAAATCCTTATAATCTGGGTACCGTTCAGAAAACGTAGTGATTAGAGGTGGTAAAAAATCATAGTGCTGGCTAGCAATAGAGAATTGCGGATTACTATTATCAGGTTTTGTGTATTGTTTTTCAAATGAATCAAAACTGCGAACAACATCAAGGGCTCGTTCGTAAAAGGACAGCCCTCGGCTAGTAAGAACAGCCCCAGTTGTCGTTCGGGTAAAAATCTGAAAGCCTAACTCAGATTCCAAATCTTTAACAGCCACGGATAGACTGGGCTGACTAACGAAAAGTTTAGAGGCTGCTTCACGAAATGTTCCACTGTTGGCAATAGCAACAACATAGCGCAATTGTTGAATATTCATAATATCTTCCTTCTAATATCACTCCTTTTATTATAGCAGAAAAAAACAGTCCAGCGGACTGTTTTTTCACGAGCCTAAAAATATAAAAGCGAGTTCTGTCCCTGTTCAGTGCTGCTTTCAAAAATATTAGACACTTTCCTAAACAAGGGATTAGCGTCTGTAAGCCATCTCTATTGGAACAATTTTAACTAACCTAGCTGTCGCTGCTTCTATGGCTTAGACCGTCTTAACAGTTGATCTTGCTTCCAAATATTGCTAGTGCAGTTGAGGGGGCGCAATGGCTATCTAATGTTTGTCGGCATTGAGAAGTTTGCAATATAGGTTTTCTTCCATGCTACTTTTCTCCCTTAGGAAATTGACTCCCAGAACAAGCAAAAAAGAGGGAACCTAGTGCCTCCCTCCTATCTGTTGCATATGAGAAAATCATCTTACTGCAGGCTAGATATTATCCTTCTCCAATTGGTAAGCCTTAACCAAAGTTGTATAAACTACAACAATAGCCAAGAGTACGACAGTAACACACCAAATAGCATAGACATGAAATATATGTGTCAGTAAACCTGTTATGACAGCACCGCCAACAAAACTTCCTACCACAATACTATAATTAATCGCTTGGCGCCTAATTATTTCTTGCTCTCCCTTATTCCGCAAAAGATCAAACCAAGCAGTAATCATTTTATGGTAATTCCCAGATGTCATCATAATTACATAAGCATGATGCTCAATCTTCGTTCCTCTAAAGGTCAAAATCATTATCCCTGTGCTTGCTGCCAATAGGGAAATCCACACCAATTTATCAACAGGAAAGAGAGGGTATAGAAGACTGCTAAACAGCAGAGGGAGAACACCAAAACTACGCCAGTAAGCATTTTGGGCATGTTCTTTAAGCAAAATACCTAGCAAGAAGCCAAGTGTGAAGAAAGTTAGAGAAAGGATACTCGCAATTGTCTTTTCAGGCCTTCCCTGGCCCCAATTTGCAATCAGCAAAATAATGTTACCCGTCTGCGTTGCAATTAGAGTGCCAAATTCCATGTGCGAAAAGACATCCAAACAGCCTCCTACCGATCCCAGAAAGAAGGCCATTACACGAGTATCTTGTGGCATGACAGCTAATTTTCGAGCTGATTCTGTCATTAAGTCCTCCTATCTATCACCGGAATTACATAACCTATCTGCTATAACCACTTAGTACTATTTTACTCTTTTGCCTCTAAATTTTCAATAAACTTTTAGGAACGCTTTCACATAGTATTATTAAAGTTCAATTAGTTTTCTTGATAATGAACATTCTTGCAGAAAAGTTAGCTTTTTATCAACCAGATTACAAGTTGTAATCGTTTCAAAGTCTATAGTATCAAGCTTTCTTTGATATGGTACAATATTGGCGTCTTACAATATTATTGCGTAAGGAGGTTTAATTATGCAACGAAAGACAACTTATAAATTACATAAAGTTAAGAAACATTGGGTTACCATTGCTGGTACTGTTACAGCTGCTTCAATCGCCCTATTAGCTCAAAGTGGACAGGTTCAGGCAGATGAATCAGCTCAAGTTATTCCACAAGCAGCTTCAGATGCTATTGCAACTAAAGCTGATACTGCTCAATCTCAGACAGAAGAATCGGTTAATACTGCTGTGCAGACAGGTGAATCAACTCCAGAAGCACCATCGACAGAACAAGCTAAAGAACAGGAGTGGGTTCCTGTTGATCGTTCTCAAGATACACAAGCTGTGCCAGCCGAAAAATCAGCGTCTACTGAAAGCACTGAAACACCAGTCGTAACTCAGGTACCAAAGGACTTCCCAACGGTGGAGTTACCAGAAGGCCATTTGCCAGAAGAAAGCCCTTCTGCTACTAATAGCAAAGGTGCTAGTGATATTCCTGCCGATAAAGAACAAGCAGAGACTAACAGCGATCAAGATAATGAGGCTGCCGATGATTCAGCACAGGCGACTACGACGATTCAGGACAGTCACGTTATTGTAACGGAAGCTGGTCGTGCAACAGCCAACCAGACACATGACGGCTGGGTTAAAGATCGAAACACAGGGCAAACTTATTATTACCGAAATGGTCAAAAAGTCACATCCTCAATCACTGAAGGAAATAAAACTTATTACTTTGACCGTGATAGTGGTGCTCTTTTGACTAAGCATTGGTATCTTAGACATATTACTTCAGATTTTGATGCTTGGCTTTATCTTGGAGAAGATGGGGTAGCTGTTACCGGCTATCAGACTATTGAAGGGAAAAACTATTATTTCAATGAATACGGTAGTCAGATAAAAGGAATGGCTGAGGATACCAATGGAAAACCCGTGATGACCGATCTTAATACTGGAGTTATTTCACGTGTCGAATTTACACCAAAAACCTTCTACACCCCCGGCAGCAACAACTGGTATTATGTAGATGAAAACGGAGCTCTTGCCAAGGGTTGGAAAACTGTTAATGGGCAAAAGCTTTACTTTGATTCATCTGGTCGTCAGGCAAAAGGCGAAGTCGTAACTACCGATGGCAAGCTCTACTACTTCGATCAAGATACTGGTGAGATGTGGACCAACCGTTTTGTTGGCTACACCCACTATAGAAAGACGTCCGCTGCTCCAATCTATGGTGTCCCACAAAGAGTTTGGTACTACCTTACTGAAGATGGCTCTGCTGCTTCTGGTCTTGTAACTGTCAATGGGCAAACTCTCTTCTTTAGACCTAATACTCATGAACAAGTCAAGGGAGAAATGGTTAATACAGATCAAGGCCTGCGCTACTTTGACCCTGAAACAGGTGATGCTTGGCATGACCGTACCCATGTTGAAATCAAGGGTAAATACTACGATTTTGACAGCGAGGGTATTGCTCATGAAGTAACCGGCTAACTAATTGTATAACTGATTATTGATAAGTACAGTAGCCTAACCTACTTAAAAAAGTCCTTCTCCTAAATAGGAAGGACTTTTTTGTCTGTATAAAACTATTATAAGTTTTTGTACAAGTCTGCACAGTGACGATTAAAGACGGTAAGCAATACCTCTGTAATCAACATAGTACCAGCGACCATTTGCGGCTCTAACAGTACGATTATACACTTGTTCACCAGAGTCAGCATCGTAGAAACGATAATGACCATCACGGCCTCTGGCTACGTCACCTTTAACTTGTTGGCCATTTTCCTTGAAATAGAGACGTTGACCGTTGATTGTTTGAGCACCTGTTACAGCAGCACCATCACTTCCAAGGTAGTACCAGTTGCCAGCATTGTCAGAAGCAAATCGATTTGTCCATGCTTCGCCGCTGTCAGCATCATAATAGTGAGTTTTACCGTTTTTATCAGTTGCAAAGCCACCCTTAACTTGTTGGCCATTTTCCTTGAAATAGAGATGCTGACCTTTAATAGTATGAGCGCCTGTTACAGCTGTACCATCACTTCCAAGATAATACCAGTGACCTGATTTATCTGCGACAAAAGTATTGACCCTCATATCTCCGCTGTCAGCATCATAGAAGCGGAGTTTGCCATCATTACCAGTGACAAAATCACCTTTAACTTGCTGACCATTAGCTTCAAAATAGAGGTGTTGTTTACCAATAGTTTGAGCACCTGTTACAGCAGCACCATCTTTGCCAAGATAGTACCAGTGACCTGACTTATCTGAAATGAAAGTATTCATCAGAGCATTACCACTATGTTCATCGAAATAGCGAACTTTACCATCGCGAGCAACGATGATTTGCCCCTTGACTTGCATACCATCCTTCTCAAAGTACTGAATGTTACCATCAACAGTTGTCAATCCGATAGCCATCACGCCATTCTTAAAGTAACGCCATCCATTACCGAATTGTTGGTAGCCATTTTCATAACGTTTACCATCATTGCCGAAATAATATGTATTTCCTTCAGCATCAGTGTAAGTACTGTTACGCAGGGCAACACCATTTTCAAGGAAGAAATAGTTACCGCCGTTGATGTTTTGCGCACCATAGACCATATAACCATCTTTACCGAAGTAATAGAGGTTACCGCCTTCGTTGATAAAGCTGCCTTTGACTTGCTCACCAGTTGTACTTGAGTTATAGATATAACCTTTACCATCGTAACGGATACCAGCAGCAACTGATTTCCCAAGGAGAGCATTCGGCAAGAAGAGTTTATCTTTGTCTACATTGAAGTAACGGTCGGTAACTTGGTCACTGAGAACATAGTCTGAACCGCGTCCAAGGATATTGCTTCCGTTAAGGTATTTAGCAGACCATTGCGTAATTTTAGTTGATGGGTCAATTGCCTCACCTGTTGAGATTTGTTTTCTCTCAAAAATTTCAGGATATTTGGCTTGCAACTCATCCAAGAAAGCACCACCGTATTTAGCTTGATAATCATCTCCGCTACCTTTGGTATCCGTAACGTAGAGTGTATTCTTAATAGAACTACCGGCAGTTGGACGGCCAAATTTATCTGTACGTGTTACAGAAACGACTTCCTGTTTAGGGAAGGTGTACAGTTGGTCTGGAACCCAGTCTGCCATGACCTTAAGGCCTTTAGCATGCAGGGCCTTGATAGCTTTAACTAGGTGTTCTGCTGTACCATACTTATTGGCTTTCGACATACCAAGGTCATAGCGGTCAGTGAAGGCATAACCATTTTGGATAACCGAATCAAGGAACTGACCATCTGTGGATGATACATACTGAGGAGCCATCTCGAAGTCAGTAATACCCCATGATACGAATTTGTCAACATTGTTGGCGATGACAACGTTAGTGTACTCTTCTTCCTTAGTTGCAAAAGCTTGGAAGTTTGAGAAACCTTCGAACATAACGCGTGAATCCATAGCAGCATCTTGGTGAAGTGATTTACCATCAGTGCTTGCTGTTTCAGTAGCTGCTACACGGATATCCTGGTTAGCTGGTGCTCCGACTGGCACCCAGACTTGAAGGAAGCCAGAGACTTGAGGGTTAGCGACACCAACAAGATCGTCTTCTAGGAAGTACAAGTAGCCATTCTCATCTGTACGACGAGTCAAGCCAGCTTTAGCAGCATCAGCATCGGTAGCATATGTTGCGACGCCGTCCTTAGTTGAAACCATGAGAGCACGGTACTCTTGGTTAGCATGGGCAGCTCCCATATTAAGGGCAACAACTTGACCTTTATTCAACTTAAATCCAGGTTGGTTCCCCATAACAACACCAACACCAGAGGTACGGGTTGTAGCATCTCCCTTGTCTGTTGCTTTCAAAGCACCTTTACCAAAACGTACAGAGGTAAGGATTTCACCATTTCCAATGTTGTAGTTTTGCATGCGTTGTCCACCTGAAACGTACTTCATACGTGCTTTCAGGAGAGACTCAATCGCATTGTAGTTCACCGTTTTGTTAGCCATGTATTGGCCATCATCAGTAAACATATCTCCATAGTATACACGAGGGATTGAGCCCTTGTTTGTTAGGAGCAAGGTGTAAGAAAGAGGTACATTGTAATGCGTATATTTCTTATCAGTTTTCTTCAAGTCTTCGTTGTAGATCTTGAAGGCTTTATCAATTTCTTCTTGCGTAAATGAGTATCCGAATGAATTTGGATTAATTTCAGCTTTGATGATATCGCGAATCAAGTCCTGTACTTCACTATCGTGGGCACGAGCAAAGCTGTAGCTTGGAATTTCTTCAACTTCGCGTTCATCAAGTTCACGATCAACAACACTGTTGTGAATCAATGGATTCAAACCTGAACGGATATTAGTTGGCTTAGCCAATGACCAAAGCATTGACAAGCGGAACTTATTATCCATATTCATGAGGTTGTCGCCCTCATCATGAAGATATGGTGTATCGTTATCACTCCATGCTTCTACGATAGAGACGTGATCGTTGGCATTCTTATTATTTTGGTGAATCTTATAAGCTGATTTAAGGTAATCGCTAGAAATTTGCAATAAGTCTGCGTCAACGTTATCTACTGCGTCAACACGGATGGAATCAAAGTTGGCATCTGGATCGTTCGCATAGATGCTACCAAAATTAAGCAGATAATGAAGCCAGTTGAGCTGTTCTGCCTGTACAACTGGGTTTGAGTTATCCACATCATTTGCAAGGAGGTACTCATAACCACCGAGTGGGTCATTAGGATTATATTTATATTTAGAACTTAACTGACCAGTTTGCGAACTTGGTGTGCGATTAAGCAGACGGTAGCTCGACTGGGTATCTGGTGTTAAAGTGCTTTCATTATCAAAACGAAGAGCACCATTTTGCAAGTGATCATCGTAAGGCTTTTCACTTTCGCCATTCCACTGAGATTGCGTCTTGACAAAGGCAGAAATAGCTTCACGAAGCCACTTAGTATTTTGTTCTGAAGTAATTTTTTGCTCAATACGCACTTGTATAAGCTCAGCAGCACTTGCTAACTGTGCCTGACTTGCGGTATTTGAATAAGCCTTATCAATTCCCAGAACATTGTTCATGTAGTTGACATAGTTGCGTTTAGTTTCTGTGTCAGGCCACCATGCCATCAAGAGCGGGCGAAAATCGTCCTTAGTTGATTCTGTCCAAGTTTGACCATTTTTGAGGATTGATTTTGGACGGTACCAAGAATCAGCTGTCAGATAGTTATCAATAGCTTCAAAGTTTTCAGCTGCTGTACTGTAGGCACGGTTGTTGCTAGTAAAAGCAGTTTCCGCACGATTTAGTTCAGAGGTATTTCCAGCAGTGCTTTTCGATGTATCTTTGTAAGCACCATTTTCATCAAAATAAAGGATGGTGTCACCGACGCTAACAGCAAAGTTCTTTTTAACATTGCCATCTTCATCGTAATAATAATACTTGCCGTCCGCCTGTTTAACATTAGACAAAGAAGTTAAGGCTTCAGGAACTGCATTAGCTTGTTCTTGGGCCGCTACTGCTTTTGATTCAGTAAGGGCATCAGCCGATACTTCATGATTCGCATTAGCTGCGACATCCCATTGAACCGTTTCAGCACTGGTAGGAGTTTCAGCTTCATTTGCTTGTTCCGCTTGATTAGCAGCGGCCTCATCAGCAGCAACAGCTTGAGGCTGTTCAGATGTTGCTGTAGCAGGCAGGTCTTGGGCTTGAGCATCTTGCGCAGCATTAACCTGATCGCTAGCAACAACAGCCTGATTAGCTGTTTCTTCAGTTGTCTCATCGGCGCTGACACTTGAAGCACCTAAAGCTGAGACTAGCATTGTGGCAGAGGCTACAGAGACAGTTACCCATCTCTTTTTAACCTTATGCATCTTGTAATGTACATTCTTCTCCATGTATGGAGTCCTCCTAATTTGAAAATAAATCGCGCGCCTAAAATTTTAAAAGATTAAAAAATTTCAAGCGTCAAGTTATTTTAACATTTTTTACAAATTATTTCTAGTTATTTATAATTTTTATGAGAAATTTTTTATTGATATAATAGCTTTAGTTTTATTTTTTCAAAAAAACAGGATAATTTTCTGAAAAAATTAATTTTTGTTATCGCTTTCTTTTTTAACACCATATTACTATAAATCATTAAATGATTTCCCTACTATTTTCCTTTCATTATGACCGCTTAAGCGATTATTAGATCGTTTTTCGAGGGCAGTTACTGCTTCGCTTGTTATTACAAAGGCATTAAAACTTTTTTAGTATCAGTAAAAAATTACAAAGAAAAGACAGGCCCAATTGAGCCTGTCTTGAGTAAATAAATTAATTATTTTGCGATTGGGTAAACAGATACTTGTCTCTTATCGCGTCCTTTGCGTTCGAAACGAACAACACCTTCAACTTTAGCAAAGAGAGTATCGTCTCCACCACGGCCTACATTGGCACCAGGGTAGATATGAGTTCCGCGTTGACGGTAAAGAATTGAACCACCTGTTACCGTTTGACCATCAGCAGCTTTCGCACCAAGGCGCTTGCTTTCTGAGTCACGTCCGTTTGATGTAGAACCTCCACCTTTTTTGTGGGCGAAGTATTGCAAGTTAGAAAGATTAAGTTTAAGCATAATAATATCCTTTCGTTGAAAACTTATTGAATTGCGGGTTTGGCCACATATTCGGAAGAATTTTCAGCCAGATTTTCTAAGCCGATAACAACCGAAGCGAAGAGTGTCTGCCAGACCTGATCTTGATTAGGAGTCATCTCCTGCGGCTTAATCACACGCAAGAAGCCTCCGCTATCTGCTAATTCCAATTCTAGTTCCATACCGGTCAGATCTTCAACTGAATTAACAAAGTTGAGCGTCAGCATAGAAACCGAAGCACAGATCACATCAAAGCCATACTCACCGCTGCCAGCATGACCTGAAATTTTCATTTCTGACCAGCCACCAGCGTCTCTTGTAAAAGTTGCTTCAATCATGATTAGAAATTAAGCGTTGATCGCGTTGATAACAACTTTAGTATAAGGCTGACGATGACCTTGTTTGCGGTGGCTGCCTTTTTTAGGTTTGTATTTAAAAGTAACAACCTTCTTTTGTTTTCCTTGTTTTTCAACAGTTCCAACAACAGTAGCCCCTTCAACAACTGGAGTACCAACCTTAGTTGCTTCTCCACCAACAAGAACAACTTGATCAAATGTTACTTCTGCTCCAGCTTCAGCGTCAAGTTTTTCAACATAGATTGCTTGACCAACTTCAACTTTAACTTGTTTTCCGCCAGTTTTGATGATTGCGTATGTGCTCATTATGCACCTCCTATAAGATTTTTTGTTCGAGGAAATTCCTCTGTGAAGACTCGCCTAAATCGTGAGCGCCAATCGCTACTTATCCAACGATTTTCGTGCGGTTGCACAGGATGTGCATATAGTCAACTTTTATAGTATAGCATAGTCACTTAGGTATTTCAAGGAGTACAGTTAATTTATTTAGCTTTTTTCTCTTCAGTAATCGAATTAGGAAAAACAATAGCCAAAGAAACAAATAGAACAGTATACATCATAGCCGATGGCCAAATGGTCAAACTTAAAAACAATCCTAAAGTTTTCAAAAACATATCAAGTTTTAGCCATCGACTCTTTTTGACAGAGAAAGTTTGGATGGCTTCTGCCTTTTGGTTTTCCTTAATATGCGAAAGATCACTCTGCATCCACAAATTTGAACAAGATATCGCTATCACAATAATACCATAAAAGGACTGAGCAGCTGAATTATTGAAATCACTTGCAACCAGATTAGTGGCATAAGGAAAAAAAGAAGAGAAAAACAGCATTAATAAAGACTGCCAAACTGTTTTATTGGAAATACTTTTAATATCATGCCAATTACGATGCAATAAAACCCACATGGCCCCTAACCAAAAGAAGGAAATAGTATAGGCAAAGAAATTCATTCGTAACTGCCATAGATTTTCCCAAGAAATAGGGTTTGGTTTCTTTAATTCTAAAACTAAGATTGTCATGATAATAGCCAGTATAGCATCTGTAAACGCAGCTAAACGTTCCTTTGTCATTGTAAACCTCTCTCATTATGTTTCCTACTGTACTGTTATTGGCACTAAGCCCAGAACCGCTCTTTTGACTAATTTTTGAAAACGTTCTAAATCAATACTCTGTTCCGTAGTCAATATCTGATATCGCTCCTGCCCCTCGTAATAGTAATGAGATGTCAGTTGGTATCCATTGCGCTCATAAAAGGACAGCCGCTGTCTTCTTTGTTCACTATTGGCGCATCTTTCTCGACAGGCTCTATCGTTAAAATAAGCGGTTTTCTTCCAGCATATTCACGAATCTGTGCTAATATCATACTGCCATATCCTTTGGAGCGAACTGACCCATTAACAGCTAAAAAAAGGATAAACACCTGCTCCTTAGATTCAATAATATAAGCAAAACCAACAAAGCGTTCCTTATCATAATAGGCATAGCAAGTCACCAGAGAGCGCAAGCTATTTAGCAGCAAGCAAAAATAAGGAAAGCGCTCACGAGGTGGAAAAGCTGAAAGATATAATCTTTTAACATCATGATAAGCTTTACTAAAAAACTTCACTTTTTGCTGAGCTAAAGTCATTGATTCCCTTTCTTATCAACCATATCTTTGCTACCATTTTAAATTCACCAATTCCTTCATTTCTTTATAGGCTGTATCAACCTTCTCTTTCATGGCACTATCTAATTTATGACGGTATTTGCCGCCTTCGATAAAATCTTCTAAAATCAAGACTCGGTAATCCTTATACTCGTAACCTTCTGAACCTATTTGCCCCTTGCTCCAAGACCAGACCATGGTTGGATGGGCTTTAACCGTTTTAATATTTGTTTTGCCAGCTTTCTTTTCAAAAGTGACATCCATGAGCAAACCACGTTCGGTCCAAATATCATCAACTGTTTCTTGATTTTGGTTGGAGATAAAATTTCCCATAGAATAGATGATAAATTTCTTTTGTCCATCCTTATGCAAGGTCTCTGCTGGTTCCACCACATGGGGGTGACCGCCGAAAATGACATCAGCTCCCCATTCAACCATCTTATGATATAGACTCCTTTGTTCATCGGTCGGAGTCCGCTGATACTCCACTCCCATCTGCGGCATTACAATAGTGACATCTGCCTCTTTCTCCGCTTCCTTTAGTTCCGACTTGATTTGCTTTTTGTCAAGATCAGATAAGTGCTTTTGATAATCACTTTTGCTGACATTGGCTTCCATGCCATTATAACCGTAAGAATAGCCCAAAATAGCTATTTTAATCCCATTAACCTTTTTTATAAGAAAGGGCTCTTTGCGACGATTTTTCTGATAAATGCCGATAGTATCTATTCCTAAATCGTTGAAGGTTCGAGCTGTTTCAAGTGCGCCATCCAAATTAGAATCTAAGATATGATTGTGTGCTAAATCGACAACGTCATAGCCTGTTTCTTTCATAGTATCAGCTATGCTTTTTGGAGCATTAAATAGGGGATAGCCAGCTAAGGGGTGGTCAGCGCTAATTGTTCCCTCGTAGTCTCCTAGTGCTAGATCCGCATCGGAGATCCAGTCTTTGACATACTGAAAGTAAGGGGCAAAATCATAAGAGCCATCTGTCTGCCGGGCACTCATATAGAGAATATCATGGATCAAAATATCACCATTAGCAACCACACGAGCAGTTTGAACAGAGGAGGCCTTGGACTTCCCCTGCATCTTGATAACATCGTGAAGAGCTCCAAAAGCTAAAATGGCTAAAATCAGGGTCAGACAGATTAGGCTGGCCTTAGGGATTGAGTTCTTTTTCATTTTGGTCCTCCTTGCCCACCATTATATCATGATTGCGCTTCCATAAAAAGAGGTCGTTAATATGATTTTTGAAGGACTGATAAAAACAACCAACCTTCCCAATGACAGTGCTTATAGCCATGCCTAAGAAAGGTTGGTTATCTTTTTTAATGATCAATAGTTTCCACTCTGACCTTAATCCTAGCTGCTTCAATCTGCTTAGCTAGTTAACAAAATCTTCAATGAGCACATTGGAACGGCTAGCCATAACTTGATACTACTGGCTGTCTTCGTAGTAATAATAAGGGATCAAGTGGTAGTCGTTGGCTTGATAAAAGGCGAGGCGGCGCAGGCGCTGAGAGTAATTGCCTGCACTCGTATCCAAAGGCTCAATCACTAGGATACAGGGGCAGTCTCCAGCCTTTTGGGCTACTGCCTTAAGGATAGTACTGCCATAGCCTTTTGAGCGCAGGTCTTTCGGAACAGCTAAGAATAAGAGATAATAGACCTTGTCCGACTTCAGACTGTAAGTAAAGCCGCAAAAGTTACCCCTGTCAAAATAAGCTGTAAAGTCAGCATATCCACCCACAAGGCAGTTTATCAGCCAAGAAAGTGGCAGACGTTCCCACCTCTGGGAAGGCAGATTCATAGAGCTTCTTAGCTATTTGAAGATATTTGGAATCGGACGCAAGAGAAACTTCAGATAGACGCTTTACCTTCTTCTGTACTGGTTTTGTCACAGCAGATCCTCGATCAGTTCGTCGACAGCATCATTTTCCCCTTCTGGGGTAATCTCAGAAACCGTAATGCCTTTAACAGCACGCTCAATGAGGCCCTCAACGTCCAAGCGAGCCTCGTATTGCTCAACATTTTTGATTTTAGGATTAGTTTTAGGGCGGTCAGGTGCAAAAATGGTGCAGCAATCTTCAAAAGGCTGTATAGAAATCTCAAAGGTATCGATTTGCTGAGCAATGTCAATAATTTCCAGCTTATCCATAGTAACCACTGGACGGATAACAGGAGTTGTCGTCACCGCATTAATAGCCTGCATTGACTCTAAGGTTTGACTGGCAACCTGTCCGAGACTTTCGCCATTTATGATGACCAAACCATGGCGTTGCTCACGAATCCGATCGGTAATTCGCATCATAAAGCGACGTGTTAGGGTCATGAGGTAAGCTTCGGGTGCTTTTTCCTTAATTTCTTCCTGAATTTCCGTAAAGGGAACTTCAATAAACTGGATATTACCGCCGAACTTTGTCAGTTTACGTGTCAAATCATGAGCTTTTTTAAGGGCGCCCGGACTGGTGTAAGGAGGACTGGCAAAATGAACCGCTTCAATATCTACTCCTCGCTTGAGAGACAAATAACCCGCTACAGGTGAATCAATACCACCTGAGAGCATGAGCATTCCCTTACCAGCTGTGCCAACTGGCAGACCCCCAGCTCCCTTGATTTCTTCGTGAGAGATATAAGCCGCTTCATCACGGATTTCTACCTTGAGGGTAATATCAGGCTTTTTCATCTGGGCCTCTATAGCAGGGAGGACATCAAAGACAGCTCCACCAAGATCTTGATTGAGCTCACGACTGTCCAAGGCAAACTTGTGATCACTGCGTTTGCTGGCAACCTTGAAGGTCAGGCCCTCATGGTAGAGGTCAGTCATAATATCTTGAACAGCCTTCCGCAGGGTTGGCATATCCTTTTCTAACTTATAAACTGGCGAAAAAGCCTGGATCCCAAAAATTTGCCTGAGACTTTCTGCAACGGGATAGTAGTCAGTCCCATTGAGGAAAACGTGACCACGGTCGCGGTCAGCTGTTACCTTGACATCAGGATAGATCGCAAGGACATCCTCAATATTGCGCTTGAGTTTATTGATGAAACGCATGCGATTTTTCCCTTTAGTCGAAAGCTCACCGTAGCGAATCATAATTTCAGAATACTGCATATAATCTTTCAAAAGTCCGACGATCAACTGCCGGACACCCTTTCTTCTTACTAATCCTTAACGGACTTTTTTTGTTTTTGCATAAACCTGTTTGAAAATGGTTAGGAATTGCTCGACCTGACTCATATCATTATCATCATCTAGACTGACGCGAACGGCTGTCTGAGCTTCTTTACTTGGTACTCCCATCGAAATCAGTGTACCAGCAGGTTTACCAGCCTTAGAGGAACAAGCGCTGGTCGTGGAGATATAAATTTGACGCTCTTCAAAGGCATGCACCACTACTTCTCCCCTTACCCCCTTGATACCAAAGGTTAAAATATTGGGCACAAAATCATCACTGATATCCGAGAAAACAGTAATATCGTCATAATTTGTTAATTCATCATAGATGATCTTCTTCATTTTGGCAAGACGAGAAAGCGCCTCCGCCTCTTTATCTAAAGTCAGGCGCAAGGCCTTAGCCATAGCTGCAATGCCAGCTAAGTTTTCAGTAGTTGATCGTAGGTCTTTTTCTTGACCGCCGCCCGTCAAAAGAGGATTGATACGCTTGCCAATCTTCTTATAGAGAAAGCCGACACCACGGACGGCATGAAACTTGTGTCCTGAAAAGGAAGCAAAGTCAACTCGGTCAGTCAGATAGCTGGCAATTGGTATCTTTCCAATAGCCTGAACAGCATCCACATGGAAAGAGACGGTCGGCCGATCAGCTAAAATGTCTGAAATAGCATGGATAGGTTGAATCGATCCGATTTCGTTATTAACGGCCATGACTGAGACCAAGATGGTATCCGGTCGCAGGAGGCCAGCCAACTGTTCTACATCTACAAAGCCGCGGCTATCAACAGGGGCATAAGAAACCTCAAATCCTTGGGTAGACAACCACTTAGCCGACTCCTTGACAGCAGGGTGCTCGATATCTGAAACAATAATATGCTTACCATAAGGAGCTTTTTCAAAAGCCAATCCTTTGAGCGCCCAGTTATCGCTCTCAGTCCCGCCAGAGGTGAAAAAAATTTCCTCAGCTGACTTGCCTAATAGTTGAGCAATCTGCTTGCGAGAAGCCTCAAGCAAGCGGGTCGCCTGCTCACCAAGGCCATGAAGGCTGGAAGGATTACCGAAAATCTTAGTGGCCACCTCTTGATAACTGCGAAGAACTTCGGGATAGGGCAGGGTTGTTGCTGAATTATCAAAATAAATCATAGTCGTTCCTTTAATCGTCAATTAGCATTATTATAGCATAATTTAGTAAGCAAGAGGCAGGCAGAAAACCGATTCGAGGCTCAGACAGAAAGAGGAAAGCATGTACTACTTTATATAAGAAATTTTCTCCAGATTTTGGTAAACTAATAGCTAGAAAACTTTTTAAGGAGAAAATTCGCCATGTCTCAATATTCACGTTCACAACGCAGCAAGAAAGAAAATACAGAACTTAGCCACACTCCAATCCGCCGAGAAGCCAAAAAATCTATCCCTAAGGCGAGAGCCACTAAGAAAATTGCCCGAGGTGCCAAGAAAGGACTCTCTGCTCTCCAAAAGCTCATTGCGACTGTTGCAGCCATCTTATCAATCATTGTCGCTTCGTTTACAATTTATGCTTTGACGCATAAGAATCAAAGCAAAAATAACAGCGACAACACCCCTTCAAGCTCTGCTGTTAAAAGTAGCGACAACATTAGTCAATCTAGCTCTGATAATCAAGATGATTCCAGTACTGACGTTAACAATGATCAAACACCAGATGGTCAGCAAACAGGGGACCAAAGTCAAGGACAGGATCAAAACGGAGGGACAGCAGAATCTGCAAGCGACCAAGGACAAACTGGTGGAGACGCTGGTAACACGGCTGACCAAGGGCAAACTGGCGGAGATGCTGGCCAAACACCTCAACAATAACACCAATGCTAACCTATCAAGAAACCTTACAGGCTATCCACAGCCACAAGGCTTATGGACGCCGGCCTGATATCAGGCGATTAAGTTGGATATTAGATAAACTGGGAAGGCCCCAAACAGGCTTTCCCAGTCTTCATATTGTCGGAACTAATGGCAAGGGCTCAACTACTGCCCTACTCCAAGCTGTCTTTAGCCAGGCAGGCTACAAGACGGGAACCTTTACCTCGCCCTTTATCACTCGCTTTAATGAAAGAATAGCTGTTGACGGTCAGCCTATCGGCGACCAGGATCTAGTAAAAACTTTTGATTTAGTCCGCCCCTGGTTAGAGAAACTTACTGAGACAGAACTGGGAACTTTGACAGAATTTGAATTAGTCACTGTTCTTGCTTTTCTGTATTTTGAGCGTATACAGCCAGTTGATATGGCCATCCTCGAAGCCGGTGTCGGCGGGCGTTTTGATTCAACTAATATCATCACCCCTTTAGCAACCATCTGCACTTCTATTGGCTATGATCATTTGGATACTTTGGGCAATTGTCTGGAAGACATCGCCTGGCATAAGGCAGGAGCCATCAAATCTGGACGGCCGATAATTCTTGGACCAGTCCCTCAGCAAGCTCAGATCGTTTTTGAAAATGAAGCCAAGCAGTTACAAGCTCCCTTCCATCAAGCTGGTCGGGACTTTCTGATTGAAGATACCAGCAATGGCTTTGATTTCAAAGGTCCGTTGGGCAGTTTGCAACATTTAAGCCTGAGTCTTCTCGGGTCTCACCAGCAAAATAATGCAGCCTTGGCCATTGAGGCCAGTCTCCTTCTTCAAAAAAATTTCCCTAAGATTGATGAGGATGCAATCAGGACTGGTTTACGTTCTGCTTTCTGGCCCGGTCGCGGCGAACTAATCAAACCTAACATTCTGCTGGACGGAGCCCATAATCCTCAAGGAATTGCTGCCCTGATTAACCTTTTAAAAACAGATTTTTCAAGCTACTCTAAACAGCTGCTTTTTGCAGGTTTGAAGCGAAAAAATCTTTCTGAAATGTTAGCGCTGCTGGAGGGTCTGGAGCTCAGTGTCACTACTTTTGCTTTCCCAGAGGCAGCTGATTTAGCAGACTATCCTGAAACCTACTCAAAGGTTGCTGATTTTCGCGAATGGCTGGATAGAGCCAAGGATTCAGATGATCTTTTTGTCGTGACAGGCTCCCTCTATTTTATTTCAGAAGTCCGCCGTTATCTCTTGGATTAAAAGAACTAGCTAAAATCCCAAATCATGAATTGATCTGGGATTTTTCGTCTTTTATCTTTGGGCTATTTAGTGCAGATTTCTTAGCTTTACCGCATGGTCACAAATTCTTCCGCACCTGTCGGGTGGATGGCAACTGTACTATCAAGATCAGCTTTGGTAGCTCCCATCTTGATCGCAACCGCGAAGCCTTGAATCATTTCGTCAACACCGTAGCCGATACCGTGGAGGCCGACAACCTTTTCATCTTCACCTTGAACAACTAATTTCATGCGAGCCACTTGGCGATTGTCAGCCAAGGCTGTATACATAGAAGTAAAGGATGAGGTATAGACTTTGATTTGATCTTTCCCATACTGCTTAATGGCTTGTTCTTCCGTCAAGCCGACCTTGCCCATAGCTGGATGACTAAAGACCACTGTCGGGACATTAGTGTAGTCCATCTTAGCTACCTTTTGACCATTGAAAAGGCGCTCTGACAGTTGGCGGCCAGCCTTGATAGCAACCGGCGTCAGCTCGATCTTACCATTGACATCACCGATGGCATAGACACCTGAAACATTGGTGTTTTCATACTCATCAGCTTGAATAAATCCTTTGTCATTGAGAAGCACGCCTGTATTTTCAAGGCCGTAGCCTTTAGTGTTTGCAACGCGGCCAATAGCCCAAATAATGATGTCAGTCGTATGCTCCTCACCATTTTCAAAGCTGAGCGTTAAAGAGCCATCTTCATTTTTCACTACTGCCTTTGGCACGCTGTGCTTATGAAGAGTAGGCCCGTCTTTCTCCATCTCTTCCATGAGGGCATCAGTCAGATAGTTGTCCCAATTGCGAAGCGGCCGATCCTTGCGAACAAAAAGATGGGCATCACTGCCTAGGATATGAAGGATACCAGCAATCTCAACACCGATATAGCCAGCTCCTACAATAGCCACGCGCTTAGGGACTTCATCCAACTCAAAAAAGCCATCGGAAGTAATACCATACTCAGCTCCTGGAATTTCAGGAATAAGGGCATGACCGCCAGTTGCAATGAGGACATGTGGTGCTGTATAGGTTTCACCATTAGCTTCCAGCGTGTGGGCATCGATAAAGGTAGCATAGGCATTAAGAACCTCAACGCCATTGGCGGCAAAGCCGCGCTCATAAGAGCCGTGAATCCGATCGATATAGGCTTCTCGATTATTTTTAAGGGTCATGAAGTCAAAGTCAACATTTCCAACAGTAAAGCCATACTCACCAGCATATTTGTGGATACTCTCAGCTACCTGCGCCCCGTACCACATGACTTTTTTGGGCACACAGCCGCGGTTGACACAGGTTCCGCCAGTTTCCGCAGCTTCGATTAAAAGAACCTTAGCGCCGCGAATGGCTGCGCGGTTTGCTGAGGCGATTCCACCAGAACCGCCGCCGAGGACAATATAATCATATTCTTTTACCATAAGAATCCCTCTCTATCGTTTCAGTAGACTTAGAGTATCATAAATAGAAAGACCAGGCAATTTTCTGATACGGTATTAAAGGTACAGATAATAATGATTAGCGAAATGTTCTGAGCTGGTTAACAAACGAAGCTAGGACAAAGCCTAACTTCCTTGTTAGTGGTTATTGTTCAACCTTATACCCTTCTCCTTCTAAAACTTGCATCGCTTTGCCAAAGTCGACAGTCTTAGTCAGGATATAGTCCGTATTGTAGGTAGAGACGGCGAAGATGCCGATTTGACTATCAGCTAGGATGGCTGAGAGTTTTGAGAGAATGCCGATGAGAGAAAAATCTAGCACGCCTTCAATGCGAAAGGCTGACCAGCCATTATCTACCTCAATAGCATTGTCAGGGACATCCTGACAAGGGCAAACCAAAGAGTTTTCCTGATCAGTCCTACTCAAGAAGATATAGGGACTATCCCAGTTGACCTGAGAATAATCTCTTACTTGACAGATAGAAAAACTTTGTTTCAGTGGCTTGAGAGTCAGCATATAACATCCTTTCTATTTCTTAGTAACTGCTTCTTTGACCAGTGTTTCCTTAACTGCCTCTGCCACATTCCTCGGTATGCCACAGTTGACGATGTCATCGATATCTGCTTCTTGAATCTTAGTCAGGCTCTTGTAATGTTTGAGCAGGAGCTGCTTGCGTTTCGGTCCAAGACCAGAAATGCCGTCCAATTTTGAGCTGAAGCTGTTCTTGCTGCGAACCTGACGGTGAAAGGTGATGGCAAAGCGGTGGACCTCATCTTGCACGCGCTGAAGGAGAAAGAATTCCTCAGAGTTCCGTGGCAGATCAACAACTTCCAGAGGCTCACCGAAGAGCAATTCATGGGTCTGGTGCTTGTCGTTCTTTTGCAGACCAGCAATGGGAATATCCAGCCCCAAACGGCTCTGGATGACCTCTTTAGCGATATTAACCTGTCCCTGTCCCCCATCAATAACAATCAAATCTGGCGGCGTTAGACCGTCGCGCATGACCCGACTGTAACGGCGATAGATGACTTCACGCATGCTGGCATAATCATCGGGCCCGACAACGGTCTTGATTTTGAACTTACGGTAGTCCTTCTTGCTAGGTTTGCCATCGACAAAGACAACCATGGCAGCAACTGGGCTGGTTCCTTGGATATTGGAATTATCAAAAGCTTCAATACGGCGGGGAGCTGGAATATTGAGCAGTTCGCCAAGGTTTTCAATAGCCCCCTTGGTCTTTTTGATATCTTTTTCAAGTAAGTCAAACTTTTGCTGGAGGCTGACACGCGCATTCTTAGTCGCTAGATTAACCAGCTGCTTCTTCTCGCCGCGCTGGGGCTTAGCGACCTTAGTTCCTACGACTGCCTTAACCAAGTCAGCATCAATATCCTGCGGAATAAAAACTTCCTTAGGTAAAAAGTGCTTGCTCTCACTGTAGAATTGTCCCACATAGGTGAGGAAATCTTCTTCAGGCTCATTGTAGTAGGGAAACATATTGACATCGCGCTGGATGAGCTTGCCTTGACGGACGAAAAAGACCTGTACACACATCCAGCCTTTGTCAACGTAGTAACCAAAAATATCACGGTCAATCATATCTTGATTCATAATCCGCTGCTTCGTGCGTAAGGTACTGATCGCTTCCAAAAGATCACGGTACTCAGCAGCTCGCTCAAACTCCATCAGCTCTGAAGCTTTGAGCATTTTATCGCGGATTTGATCGACAATCTTATTATCCTTGCCGTTGAGAAAATGTTTGACATCCTCTTTGAGCCCATCCCAGTAAGCCTGATCAGTGTGGCAAATGGTATGAGCATTGCACTGTCCTAAATGATAGTAAAAGCAAACCTTATTCGCTGGATTGGTACATTTCTTGAAGGGAAAAATCCGATCCAGCAGGCGTTTGATCTCGGTCGCCGCTCCCGAATCAGGATAGGGACCGAAATATATCCCATCATTCTTGCGAACCTGACGCGTGATCATAAGACGTGGATAGAGCTCATTGGTAATCTTAATGTAGGGATAAGATTTGTCATCCTTGAGGCGAATATTATATTTGGGCATATTCTTTTGGATAAGGTTAATTTCCAAGAGTAAGGCTTCTGTGTTAGAACCTGTCACGATATACTCAAAATCTGCAATTTCAGATACCAGCATCTCAGTTTTAGTATCGTGGCTACCACGAAAATAGGAACGCACCCGGTTCTTGAGATTTTTTGCCTTCCCAACATAGATAATCGTGCCGTTTTTATCCTTGTGAATATAACAGCCCGGACTGTCCGGCAACAGTTCCAGTTTATGTTTTATCAGTTCATTCATAGGTTTATTATAACAAAAACTAGAAGCGATTTTTGCATTTGAACAATTATGGCCCCTACCTGGCAAATTGCTAGGAGAAACCAAGCAAAGTATATCCTCTTGTCTAGCTTATTTGCTGCTTCTCCTAGTGACTAAGCCGCTAGAGATAGCATCATTACAGTTATTCCTTGACACTTCCTTATCTTTTTATGAAATAACCAAAAAGAAGCTGAATTTAAACTCAGCTTCTTTTTAAATTGAAGGCTAAGACGCTGTCTAGATACTCGGCCTATTTATTGGCAACGGATGATTATAAATCCATCCCAGTTACCACTTATTTTTCAACCCTTGGCCTCAAATCCAATTCATTAGTTGTTTGGCACAAAAACCAGATGTTCATTAACAAAGGCGTCAAAACCAAGCTCACTGAGTTCACGACCATAGCCAGAATTCTTAATACCACCGAATGGCAGCTCTGGATGGGAGGTCCAACCAGAATTGATAAAGCTCATGCCAGTCTCAATTTGAGCAGCAACGGCTTTGGCATGGTCAAGATTTTTACTAAAGACAGTGCCACCTAGACCGTAGCTAGAATCATTAGCCAACGCTATAGCTTCTTCCTCTGAATCAACCTTGTAAATAGAAGCGACAGGTCCGAAGATTTCCTGATTATAAATAGGGTTGTCCTTGGTAATATCAGTTAACACAGTTGGCTGGACAAAGTATCCAGGATGATCAATCTCTTCATTACCGTAAGCGACAGTTGCCCCGTTGTCAACGGCTAATTTTATCTGTCCGAGTACCTCTTCTTTAGCTCCAGCAGAAGACAAAGGTGCCAGAGTAGTCTCTGGATCCATTGGATCGCCCCATTTGGCAGATTTGAAGGCTTCAACTACCATATCCACAAATTTGTCATAATGATCCCCAACAACAATAAACCGTTTGGATGAGGTGCAGACTTGTCCTGCATTGTAGAGACGAGCAAAGAAAATGGTTTCTTTCAGAAGATCAAAATCAGCATCTTCCAGAATGATAAAGGCATCATTACCACCTAGCTCCATTGAAGATTTCTTCAAATTTGCTCCCGCTTCACTTGCAATAGAAGCACCGCCACGTTCAGAACCTGTCAGACAGACGCCGACAATACGTGGATCAGCAATAGCTTTGGAGACTTGATCATAACTTAGGAACAGATTCTTAAAAGAACCTGCTGGTGCACCCGCTTCAGCTACTAAATCTTCAAAGGCTTGAGCAGAGGCTGGGCAAATAGAAGCATGCTTAAGGATCATGGGGTTTCCTACCATAAAATTAGGAGCAAACACCCTCATCACCTGATAGAAAGGAAAATTCCAAGGTTCTACTGCCAACAAGACACCCGTGGCTTGCTTAATATAGTAGCCTTCGCCATTGATCTTTTCAAGAGGCTTAGGCTGTAAGAAAGCTTCAGCTTTATCTGCAAAATAATCAGCGATTTCTGCGCAGAGCTCTACTTCTCCTTGCGCCTCAGTAAAAAGCTTTCCCATATCTTTTGTCATGACTTCAGCATATTTGTCACGATCGCGACGCAATAACTCAGCCACTTTGTGCAGCTGTTCCTTGCGTTCTTGCAAATCAGCTTTTGCCCGCCATTCCTTGTAAAGCGCATGCCCATTGGCTAGAGCTTGTTCTAAATCTGCATCAGTTGCATTATCAAAAGAGTTCAGCACCTCATTCGTGTAAGGATAAGTTGTCTTATAAGCCATAATTATTCCTCCTTATATTTAAGACACGGCAGAGACTTCTTGTCTAAGCGCTCGCTCTTGATAACAAACGAGATTGAGAGACAAAAAGACCTGTTTAAGGAAATTAAGCCTGCACTCAACGACTAAGAATCAAGAGGACCTGCGTAAGTACCACCTGCGCCTACAGGTTTATTATAGCACTACAGAAAACGTTTTCAAGCATTTGAATTCCCTTCCTTAATTTTTTAAATCCACCCTATGATGCCTGATCCCTGAGCAAGGCAGATTCCATAAAAAATAAAATTTTTGTTGATATCAGTGGATTAACTGCGGTCTTTTTTGTTCTTCCCGGCACTGTCGTCAGTCTATGGCGAATAATAAAGGGAAGTAAGGCTGGCCCTAGATTTTTATCAGGAACAGAGGGGGCCTTTTTCATACTAGAGAAACTGAATCCTTGTAGCTAATTGGCTTGGGACTGCTCCTGCATGTAATAAGGAAAACATAGCTTCTGAACAGATTTATCCTCAATACTCATAAACTCTTGGATTTTTGTCTTCTCAGTGATTAATGCAATCAAGATCCACTGACCAGATAATGATAATTCCTTCTAATATTTTCTGAAAAGCAGAAAATGTATGGTGGAAGGTTTCTGCCTATTCTTACATGACATTTGTCATTGCAAGAGATGACTAGCGTGAGTTGTAAAGCGCTTACATTAAAAATATAATTTGTTTATAAAATTTAAAAATGAGGTGATGTGTTATGAAGAAAGTCTATTCGCAAGAGACGAAACCCCAGCATTGGTACATGCATAAGCGTGGTAAACAATGGGTTTACGGCTGTGCTTTAGTAACCATTATAGGCGGTTTAGCTCTCTGCACTCCAGTCTTAGCTGATCAGGCAGTATCAGGGGATAGTGCTGTAAATCTAGTGTCTAATGAATCCATAAAGGATGGCACAAGCTTGGAACAACCGACAACAGAAGAAACAGTCACTCCTGCTGATTCACAAACTGTTGTTGAAGCTCCACAAGCAGCCTCTTCTTTCGCTCACTCTGAGGCATCGGTCAATAGTCAGCAAGAAGGAGACAAGGCGACAGCAGAAGATACAAAAGGTGATAGCAAAAGCCAAGTTACAAACCCAGCTGAAGCTGCCGTAGAAAAGCCAGCATCTACTCCTGCCATTCAAGATACTGGTTATCATACAAATTTGACCAATTTCACGGCAGCTAATGGTACTTGGGAAGAGCGCGACGAAGGGCTCTATAGCAATGCACTTGATCAAGGAGACAGCTGGTATTTATCTGACGTTAAAGCCAGTGACTTTGTCTACTCGACAGATGTTAGGTTTTTAAAAGACCAAGGTGCTGCAACCTTAATCTTTAGGAGTGTGGATCCTAACAATGTTCAAAATAGTTATGCCTTAAATATCGACGGCGGCAATAAAAAGAGTAAGTTCTGGCGTTGGGACAAGGGGCAGGATCAGCAATTAATTGACGAGCGCTCTGTTGAACCTACTGCAGATGCTACTTACCATTTAACAGTTGTGTCTATTAACAATTGGATTTCCTGCTATATTAATGGCCATCTAGTCGCTTCTACTGGCGATTATACTATTCAAAAAGAGGACAAGGGTCAAAATACTGTTATTAAAGAGGGTTATTTGGGTCTGCTTAACTGGAATGGCGAGATGATCTTCCAAAACACTTACTACAGTCCTATTTCTGAGAGCTTCACACCTGAGATTAACGATATTAGCGTGACCTCAGACAAGGGTCAGGTAGAAGCTAAAGGACAATTTTTACCCAATGCACCGATTCATATTCAATATGTTGATAACGCTGCTGCAACTGTCAAATTAGCCATTAGCCCTAAGAGCGATAAGTCTCAAATCACGATTACAGATAGCTCAGGTAAAGAGTACCAAGTCAGCGATGATATCCCTGTCGCTGTGGGGGCCAATTATTTGACTGTGACAAGTACTGTTACTGATAAGGCTGGCAATCAGGCAACCTTAACCTACCGTATCAATGTTCACCGGCGTCAAGCTAAGGAAGTTTATTACAATGAACTCTTTCGAGATCAGTACCACTACTCTGTCAAGGACGGTTGGGGCAACGATCCGAACGGTTTGGTTTACTATAAGGGGAAATACCACCTTTTCTACCAGTTTTATGATGATCAAGTTTGGGGACCGATGCATTGGGCTCATGCAACCAGCACTGACCTAATTCATTGGGAAGAACAACCGATGGCTCTCTATCCTGATGCCAATGGAACCATGTTTTCTGGCTGTATCGTTGTTGATGAACACAATACCTCTGGATTCTTTAAGGAGGGACAAGGAGGATTAGTTGCCTTAGTAACAGCTGATGGTAATGGCCAACGTATCAAATTAGCTTATAGTTCTGATGAAGGACGAACTTGGACTAAGGTTGATCAAGTCGCTGCTGATTGGTCCAATGATCCGCTGCAAACGAAAGACTTCCGCGATCCCAAAGTCTTCCATTGGAACAACAAATGGTTTATGGTACTAGCTGGCGGTCCGCTTCGCATCTACTCTTCAGATAACTTAAGAGATTGGAGAGTTGAGTCTACTTATCCTGATCTCCACACTGAGTGTCCTGATCTCTACCCTATCCAAACAGATGACGGAACTGTAAAATGGGTATTATCCCGCGGTGGCCGTTATTATAAAGTTGGTGATTTCAAGCCTGTTGACGGTAAATGGACTTTTGTCGCTGATGAAGCCTATAAAAATTCCGATGGCATCATGAATTTTGGGAAAGATTCCTATGCTGCTATGACTTATTATGTTCAGGACTTTGGAACTGATGACCACCCAACGATTCCCAAACTGACTGAGCTAAACTGGATGAATACTTGGGATTACTGCAATCTAATCGCTAAGACTGTAGACCAGGATTTCAATGGTACCTATAATCTAAACCTTCAACTTGGACTGACAAAGGAAAACGGAACCTACTACCTGACGCAAACACCAATTGAAGCTTATGAAAGCCTGCGTGATACGGACAAGGCGATTATCTACAAGGATGTTGCAGTAACATCCCAAAACGATCTGCTCAAAAATGTGCAGTCGGATACTTATGAAATCGTATCGACCTTTAGGCCTAGCGCTGCGACTACAAAACTTGGCTTTAAACTTCGTCAATCGCAGGATGAAGAGACTGTTGTTACTTATGACTTGACCACTCAGGAACTTTCTATTGATCGGACAAAATCTGGTGTTATTATCAATGATAAGTTTGCTGATATCAATAAGCAAACAGTCACAACCAATGCAGATGGTAGTATTTCCCTACATATTTTTGTTGATCGAGCAAGTGTTGAAGTTTTTACCAAGGGAGATACAGTCACTGGAGCTAATCAAATTTTCCCATCTCCTAATAGCTTAGGTGCAAGTGTCTTTGCAGAAGGCGGCGATACCAAAGCCGATATTGCCTTTTACCCACTCAAATCCATCTGGAATGATAAAGTTCAAACAGATGCTCCATTTAAATTATCAGGTATTGGTCAAGCAGAAACACGTTTAAATGTCGGTCAAGTGACTACATTTAACGCTCTACTGGCACCGGGAACTGCTCGGCAAGAAGTCACTTGGACAGTGGATCATCCAGAAGTACTCAATATCGCACAAGACGGTTCTAAATTAACTGCCAGAGCGATTAAGGCTGGAACAGCAACGGTTACAGCGACGGCGAAAGAAAATCCGAGTCTGACTAAATCCTTTACTATTTCTGTTTTTGAAGATAACTTCAAAACAAACCTCAACAATCTTAAAGCTATTTCAGGTCAATGGGTGATTGATGATAAGGAATTACTGGATAGTAATTCTAGCGCCAATGATGCCTTTATGACAGCGGAGCAGGTACCTTATTCTGAATACACCTTAGAAGCCGATGTTAAATATCAAAAAGGACTGGTAAATATTTTCTTCGCTTCTCCTGCGGCCGACCCTGCTAATGCCTACGCCTTCCAACTCGGTGAGGGGGCTAGTGTTAGACTCTATTATTTCCAAGGAGATACGATAGCTGAGGCACCTCTGACCAAGACCCTAAATGACAATCAATATCATCACCTTCTTATTTCTAAAACCCAAAATGCCGTCTCACTGAGCATTGACGGTCAAGTGGTCATGACGCATCAATTTGACGATGCCAAGGAGTACTTCAATAAAGCTCACGTAGGAGTTGGGCTCTGGGACGGTGCCGTGGCCTTCCAAAATCTTTACCTTAAACCTCTCACTCAAGAAGGGCCACAAGCGGGCTGGTTTGAAACTGATAATCATTGGTTTTACAGAAAAGCTGATGGAGAGCTGGCAAGGGGCTTAACGCAAATTGACGGCTACACCCACTACTTTAACGCTGACGGTTCCCAAGTCAAAGGAGACTTCGCATCACCTGACGGCGGACAAACTTGGTACTATCTCGATAAAGACAGTGGGCGTGTCTTGACTGGTGAGCAAATCATCAGTGGCAAGCGCTACACTTTTGATGAAACTGGTAAGCAAATTAAGGGGCGCTTTGTTACTCCTGATGCTGGTAAAACTTGGTATTATCTCGATAAAGATAATGGTTTACGAGTTACCGGCCTTCAAACCATTGATGGCAAAACCTATCTTTTCGACAACGATGGCCGACAAATAAAAGGGGAAACTTGGATTATTGATCCTAATACTGGAGAAATAAGAAAGTAGTATTTCCAATCTGACACCATTTTTCTTCATTAGAGTAGGCCAAGCTACACAAAACAGCTGCGTCTAGTAAGGCGCAGCTGTTTTCGTATGGATTAAACTGACACTCTATCCTTTAGCTTCTCAACAAAGAGATAAGCCGCTGGGCAAAAGAGAGTATTTTTGATAGTCAAGTGATTGATTTGATAAATCTTTTTACGATCAGTATGGGGAAAGGCGGCACAGGCCTTGGGGCGCACATCGTAGATGGAACAGAGATTATCCTCACCTAAGAAGGGGCAAGGCATACTCTGAAAGACCTTATCGCCGTCTTCATCCGTATGTAGGTACATCTCCTCAAAAGCCGGTAACTTCATGCGAAAATGCTTAGCAATCCGCTGGATATCAGCTTCAGTAAAGTCTGGCCCCAATGTACGGCAGCAATTCGCACAAGCCAGACAATCAATTTCCTTAAAAACTTCGGTATGCACTTCCTGCACAATTTTATCTAGATTTTTCGGGGTCTTTTTCTTTAGGCTCAACAAAAATTTACGATGTTCCTTTTGCTTCTGCAAGGCTAGCTCACGGTACCTTTCAATATCAACGCTGTTTTTAGACATAGCAGCACCCTCTAATAGCTTTTTACTTATTATAGCATAGAAAAAGGTAGATTATTACGAAAAAAGGACAGCACATACATGATAGTGACGTTACCATGTGTGCTATCCCAGCCTCATTCATAAAAAGGCAAACAGAGTTCGACCTTTTTGTAAAAAATTCTGAGACTGAAAAAGGCCACACTACTAATAACCTAAATCGGCTCTATAGCTTCTGGTGGGATTCTACCCACTACAGCTGACAAAAGAGCCCCTAAATCCTTACAGCAGTGTGACACCCTCTTGATTCTAAGCCCCAGAATGTCCTGATTCCCATTTAAGCTGAGGCAGCCACTTCAATATTCTTTTTAATTACTTTTGGTTACCATAAGAAGCATCGATACCGGAGAAATATTTCTTAGATAGCCTAGCGATGGTCCCATCTTTTTCAAGGTCGGCTAGGGCAGCGTTAACCTTCTTGCGCAAATCCTTATTTTTTCCTTTGGCAAAGGTCAAGGCAATATTTTCTTGACCAAGATCACCATCAAGCACCTTTAAGTCAAGATTTTTCTGCTGGATAACAGCTGATAAAATCGTTTGAGCATTGGCATAGCCATCAACTTGTCCTTTCAGCAGCCCTTGTAAGACTGCCTCCCGATCATCAAAGGTTTGAATAGTAACGTCATCCTTGAAATGTTCCTTAACAACATTGATTTGATTTGAACCGACAGTTGCACCGATTGTTTTTCCCTGAAGTTCCTCAACATTGGTATAAGCAGCATCTTTTTGAACAGCAATGCCATATTTAAAAGTTGCATATGGTGTTGAAAAATCGTAAGTTTGTTTACGTTCATTTGTTATGGCCACACTTGATGCGATGGCATCCACCTTATCACTAGTTAAAAGACCGAACAAACCATCAAAGCTAGTCGTTGTAAATTTAACTTTATAACCTATTTTTTTACCGACTGCTCGAGCAACCTCGACATCAAATCCTGTTAATTTTGAACCGTCCTTATAAGAACCTGGGAAACTGACACCAGTTGTCGCAATTCTCAGAGTTTTATCATCTCCCGAATGCGCGGTGTGTTGTTTAGTGTAAGATTGATAACCAACAATAGCGATAACGACTAGGATAATGAGACTAGCTAGTGTTAAAAATGTTTTTTTCTTCATAAATACCTCTTTCTTTACTCTGCCAATTGGGCAAGGAGCTTATCTATCTTGGCTAGGCTCTCCCCAATATTATTCTCAGGAGTAACCCAGCTGAGAAGTTCTTCTCGAGTGACGTGTTTTTGAACCTCAGGGAGCTGATAAAGTAAGGAAATAAAATCTTGATGAGTCTCAATGGAAGTCATGGCAGCTTCATAAACCAAGTGATGGGCAGTTTGCTTGCCCAGTATCTTTCCTAGCTCAAACATGATACGCTCAGCGTAAGGCAGGGCTCCCTGCTTATTTAAATTATCTGTCATGGCTTGAGAATTGACGTCAAGTTCTGACAGAATATAAGTAGCATTGACAATCTGAGCATCAAGATAATTAGTGATTTCCGGCAGGGCAACCCACTCATTGCGCCAGTGGATAGCATCCCTCTCCCCATCTATCAATAAGGACTGCAGCAGTAAGTCAAAATCTTTAAATACTGGCTGGGTCAGGCTGGCCAGTCCTTCAATCAGGGCAGGATTACGCTTTTGAGGCATCGTCGAAGAACCCACCTCTCCTGCGATGAAAGGTTCATGAACCTCGTTAATTTCAGTCTTCATCATGGTAAACAGCTCACGCCCTATTTTTCCAAGTAAGCCAGAGTAGATCGCTAATACAGATCCAAATTCTGAAAAACGATCACGCGCTGGCTGCCAAGAGATATTGGGCACAGCTAATTCTAACTTAGACAGTGTCAGTTCTTCAACAGCTTGACCTTGGCCAGAGAAGGAGGCGTAGGTACCAACTGCTCCACTGATACTGCCAACAAAGACTTCATTCTCAGATAATTGAAGCAAACGCCGCTTACTGCGCAACAACTCATCTAGCCAGATAGCCAACTTAAAACCAAATGTAATGGGGATAGCATGAATACCATGAGTTCGGCCAATCATCAAGGTCGCACGATACTTTCTAGTCAAATTAGCCAAGGCAGTAATAAGCTCTTGCGTATGCTGGAGTATTATCGCATAAGCTTCTTTGACCTGCAGCATAGTCCCCGAATCAACAATATCCTGAGTTGTTACGCCATAGTGGACGAATTCGCCAGCCTGTCCTCCTACCTTTTCTTGTAATCCCTGAATAAGAGCAATCAAAGAATGGCGCTTTTCAGCACTTTTTTTCTGAAGCTTGACTAAGTCAAAATTTTCAACATGTGCTTTCTCTGCTATCAATTGAGCTGCCTCTTGAGGAATAATATCCAGCTCGCCCTCAGCTTGGGCTAAAGCAGATTCAACCATCAGCTGCTTAGCTATTTTATTAGTATCACTCCATACCTCACGCATTTCAGGCGTTGAGAAATTGCCTTGCAGCAATACTGAATCTAGTACACTTACCATAACTCTCCCCTTCCTATAACTCAGCACTTTCCATTGATCCATGATAAAGTGAATTGACAAATGAACGGACACGATCATGGGTACTGTCTGTTGACAAGAGTAACTTTGCAGGGCCCTGAGTTAAAACTTTTCCATCTTCAAGAAATACCACCTGATCCGAAATTTTACGGGCAAAGTTCATTTCGTGGGTGACTAGAATCATGGAAATGTCTTCCTTGGCCAAATCCGCAATGACGTCTAAAACCCCTTCAACCATCTCAGGATCCAATGATGATGTTGGTTCATCAAATAAAATAATTTGGGGTTTAAAGGCAATGGCACGTGCGATAGCAACCCGCTGCTGCTGTCCTCCGGATAAAGTAGCTGGGTACTGTTTAATAAATTGTGACAGACCAACCCTTTCTAATGATTTTTGAGCGATAGCTTCAGCTTCTTTACGATTAGCCTTATTAGAAAGAATCAAGGGTTTTGCAACATTATCTAAGACGTTATAGTTTTTGAATAGGTTAAAATGCTGAAATACCATTGTAGAATACTGCCTAATACTATGAATTTCCCGCTTACCAATACTACCAGCCTTTACTCTAGTATCACCAACTGTCAGCTGTCCTTGAGATGGTTCCTGCAGCAGATTCAAAATTCTAAGCAAGGTAGTTTTCCCAGAACCAGAAGGGCCTACCAGGGTTGTTACTTTGCCTGCTTCTATCGACAGGTTGATATCTTCGAGAACAGGTCTGCCTCCCAAAGTAACAGCTAGATTCTCTAATTCAATGAATGCCATCGGTAGTCCTCCTATACGGTTTTTCCAGTTCTTCTTCGATTTGGTTTTGCAAAGCACTATAAAGTACTATCACCAACCAGTAAAGCAGACCAGCTGCTAGATAAGTTTCAAAGTATTTAAAAGACTCTCCTGCAACCATCTTAGCATTGCCAAACAATTCTGTAATTCCTAGTGTAAAAGCTAATGAGGTCTCCTTTATAAGACTAGCAAAGGTATTTCCAGTAGCTGGTAGAGCATTTAAGGCCGACTGAGGTAGGATAACATGAAGGAATAACTTCCAAGGGGAGATAGTCAACGTTTGACCAGCTTCAATCTGCCCCTTATCCACCGAGCTAACAGCCGCTCTAAAAATCTCTGACAAATAAGCTGACTGCTTGAGTCCTAAACCGACAATAGCTGCCGTCAAAGCAGTCATCCCTTGAAAGACAGGAAAGAGCTGGGGAAGTCCATAAAAAATAAGGAAAAGTTCAACCAGGGTCGGCATTCCCCGAAAAAGAGAAATATAAAATTTTGCAAAATAGCGTAAAAGAGCCCAGCGGCTTAACTGCAACCACGTCATGACCGCCCCAACGAGGATAGCCAAAACCATAGCAATAATGGCTAAAAACAAAGTAATGGGCAGGTAGGCGGTTAGCCTTGCAAATAGGCTGAAAAAATACTCCCAATCAAAATTCATACTAACTTCCTTTCTGTTAACAATAGCTTTAGCGCGTCATCTTTTACTTGGTTTAGGGCTCTTTTATCTAAAATCTTGATCAGGTAGACTGTTTTATGATCAGAAAACAGTTGTTTCTCATCTAGGTAAGTGAAACCCATACGTTCATAGGCTTCTATCAACCACGGATGTTCTTTAGCCGTACCTAAGGTAACAGCTGGTGCTCTAAATTGTCGGGAAAGATAGTGGTCAATGACATCCATGACTAATGATTTGGCCAGTCCCTGATTCTGATAAGCAGGGAGAGTCGCTATCCAGCCCAAGTGTGGTAAACAATAGGGCCCAGGATTTTTAGACCATGGAAATCGGACAGCCGTTGACGCTATAATTCTACCCAACGGCTCCGTTTTTACAAAGATAGGCGTAGAGTACAGATGGTCTTGCAGGTCATCTTCATTAATTGTAGCAGCTGCGAAATGAATCCCCCGCGCTTCATTATCTGCATAGGCTTTTTGAAAAAGATTTTTTAGTTCGACGACCTCTGCCAGACCTGCTTGTACTAAAACTTCTGACATAACCTGTTTTCCTTTCCAATTAATTGAAAATATCTTCTAATGTAACCTCCCTGTACTGTAAAGTCTGCCACAGAGATGGAGCCTTCTCCCCTAAGATCGCTTGCCACTTCACCATCAATTCATCTAAACTATAAGGATTGTTAGGAGAGCCTTTAGGAAATTGAACTTTGGCAGTCACCTTTGAGCCAGTCGATAGCGTAAGAGTGACTTCTGCTGGACGTTCATCAGTCTGAGCCAAGGGGAGAGGATGACGACGCTTAATTTTGGGTAAAAAGTCTTTAAAAGTTTGCAACACAGGCTTAGCGCTAAAATCATTTTCGGTGGCTTCGCCCTTGGTCAGCCCTAGCCAAACAATGTATTCTGCAGAAAACTTGCCTTCTAACCCTGTCTTAGGACTTGTCTTTGTCAGAGCCAAATCGCCCTTTTCCGGGAAACCAATCTCAACGGCTGTAATATCTGACGGAGAAATTTTTTTGGTATATAGTTCAAGAGAAGCATCGTATGCTGAATTTGCAGCCGAACAAAATGAGGTTCGCTTAAACCAAAGTCCAGGCTTAAGTATCTGAGGTGGCGAAAACCAGTGTTGATTAACCAGTGAGAAGTCTAGCTGGCCACCAATAATTTGCGGCCACCCTTTGGGACTATCAAAGATATCAACATTAGCTGTGAGGCCTGAACTGGCCAAATGATAGGCATTGACCGCACGTTGAGCAGCCCAGCCAGCGTTTAAAGGCTTACCATCAGTACCTTCCTGAAGGAGATAGCCACTAGTTTGATTTATGGCCAGGGACATAAGCATCGCAGCCTCATCACCACTTATGCGTTTTAATTTAACAATAGCTAGTGCTGCTGCTAAAGTTCCAATTGTCGCTGTCGAATGCCAGCCCATCTCTGCATGCTGCGGTTGAAGTTGCTGTCCCACTAGACCCGCAGCTTCAACTCCTGTAAGGTAGGCTAGCAAAAAATCTTCAAGGTCACTCTGGGCATCAGCGACAGCAAACAAGGCAGAAAAGATAACACTGGAGGGATGTCCTCGATAGTTGGCTTGGACATCATCTAAATCATCATAGTGGGCAGCCATACCTAAGAGCAAGGAAGCGCTCTCTCTTGCAGCCTTATTCTCACTTGCTGCCCATAAATTTTTAAGAGAAAAATCTTCCTGCTGATAAAAGCGGTGCAGGACGCTCACATGTGGGTGTCTGCTCCCCTTGTAGTAACAGGCGAGATAATCCATCAAGGCTAGGCGCGCTTGATGCAGGCTAGACGCCAACTCATCTGAAGCCAGAGGCTTCTCTAAACAATCAATCAGCTGATAAATGTGAGGTCGTAAATCTTTCATAGACTTGCAGCACCCTTTCCAAACCTTCTAAAATTGTTTGACTATCAGTCACTAGGCTGATACGAACGTATCCCCTTCCCGATGGACCAAAAACACTGCCAGGGATAAGGGCAACATACTCTTGTTCCAGAAGTTCTCGTACAAATTCCTGATCGTCTACCCCTTGGGGTAATTTGAGCCAAAGAAAAAAGGTTCCATCAGATTCATATACAGGCAATTGGTGCTGCTTTAAGAAATCCACAGCCAATCTCTGCCTCTTCCGATAGAGAGCCCTTAAGCTGGCCCGCTGATTTTGTGTATGGTTCAAAGCATACTCGGCTGCATCCTGAACTGCTCCAAAAGTCCCACCAACAGAGTTTTTTATATAATCGGCTAGTAGAGCAATTATAGTTTTGTTCCCCACAGCGTAGCCTATCCTCCAGCCGGCCATATTAAAAGTCTTGGAGAGTGATGCCACTTCTACACCAATTTCTTTAGCGCCCTTGGCCTGTAAAAAACTAGGAGCGGGTTCTGTGAAATTAATATCGCCGTAAGCAAAATCATGTGCAACAAGAATATTATGCTGTTTGGCAAAAGCAACTGTCTCCTCAAAAAAAGAAAGAGGGGCTCCGGCACCAGTGGGATTGTTTGGATAATTTAAAAACATCAATTTGCTTCGTTTTAAAACATCTTCAGGAATATCGCCATATTTGGGCAAGAATTTATTATCTTCTAGCAAGGGCAAGGGGTAGACATCAGCCCCGGCCATTTTAATACCTGTGTCATAGGCAAAAAATGCGGGATCTGGTGTCAAAGCAAAATCCTGAGGATCCATTAAAGCCATCGGCAAAGCTGTCAGACTGGCTAGAGAACCGCTAAAAACAGTCACTTCGTCGCTAGTCAAGGAAACGTGATATTCTCGTTTATAATAATCAATAATAGCTTCCTTTAAACTTAATTTCCCACCATAAGGAGGGTAACCTTGATTTTCTGGCTTTTGAACAGCTTTCTGCATGTATTTTACAATTTCAGGAAAGGTAGCTTGGTCTGGATTGCCTCGACCCAGATTGATCACTTTTTTCCCATCGCCCTTCAACTTTCGGATAATCTCCTGCTGTTGCGAGGTATAGTGAGCCTGTTTACTGGCCATTCGTTGAGAAGCACTAATTTTAATAGCCATAGCTGCCCTCCTTTAATTGCTGAATGACACTGGCAATCTCCCCTATTGTTGCATCAGGAAAAATTGTTCGAAAGCGATAATCCTCAGGCCTAGCCAGATAAGGTACCAATGCTTCGATAGCAGCCTCATCTGTCAAACCTAAATCGGCCAAGGACAAGGGCAAACCGAGTTGGCGATAATAGGTGATAATTTCTCGAGTTAATTCCTGATTGCCTTCCAGTAAAACCTGAAAAAGATTCCCCAAGGCTACAATTTCACCATGTGTACTACGATCGGTCGGTTTAACTTTGACATACGCATTGTGAAAAGCGTGGGCAGCAACACTCATACCATCTTTATCAGCAATACCATCTACTGAGGCAGCTACTAGAAAAATTGTGTCGATAAAATTGATGAGAGCTTTTCCAGTCAATGACTGGTAGTCTGTCACGCTCAACATCTCACGCCGGCACAGCTCAATATAAAAACGCCCAATCTCTATTGATAACAGATCTGCCTTATCATTTGTCAACCGTCGCCGAATCTCATAAAATTTTGCTAGAGTATCACCAATCCCTGACAGTACATAGGAACGTGGTGAACGCACCAACAATTCAGGATCCAGTAAGACGACATCGACACTTTTATTATGCCTCACGTTATCAATTTTTTCGTGGGTTTGTGAATAGATGATACTCTTTGTGGTCAAGGCAGCACAATTTGATGGCACTGTCTGAGAAGCTATGATTGGAATTTTCAGGTGATCTGAAACCATTTTGGCTGTATCCATTAACTGTCCACCGCCAAAAGCAAGAATAGCATCATGCTCTTGAAAAATTTCCACAAGGCGGTCAATTTCTTCAAAAGTACAATTTCCCTCAAAGTAAGTCAGAGGATAGATTTCCAGAAACCTATCTGGTAGATAGTCTTTTATAACTTGGTAAACAGTTGTGTCCGTTAAGATCCGAGGATTTTTTAAACTATATCTATCAATAATCTCAGGCAACTGCGCCAAAGCCCCTGGCTCATTGATATACTCCGAAGGGCTGAATCGGATTATTCTATTTACCATAATTAGCCTCCAAAATACTCTAACAAATACAGAGCATTTTCTACGTAGTAATTTACCGCGATAGGAAGGGCCTCATCCTTGACCAAGAAATCATCATGATGCCAATCAGGAGCTCCATCTGTCCCATTAGAGCCAATAAAAGCGAAGACACCTGGAACTTTTTCCTGATAAGCAGCAAAATCTTCACCTCCCGTAGAAGGTAGAACGCCGAGAACCTCCGCAAATTTCTTGGAATTCTCAAAGATCAGCGGTGTTAAAGTTTCATCGTTATAGGTTACTCTTGGTGAATTTCCCCACTTAATCTCCGCTCGGGCACCGAATTGCGCTGCTGTTTGCTCTACAATGGCGGTAAAGCGCGCGAGCACCTTTTCTCGAATTTCGGGACTAAAAGTGCGAATGGTCCCTTCAAAGAAACCAGTATCTGGTAGAACATTCCAAGTTGTTCCAGCATCTATATGCGTAACCGAAAGAACCGCCGAGTCAAAAGGAGATACGGTACGAGAGATGATGGACTGCAAATTGTTTACGATACTTGTAATCGTTAAAATTGTGTCAACCCCTAAATCTGGGCGGGCAGCATGACCACTAATGCCTGTAATGCTCACCTCAAATTGTTCTACTCCTGCCATAATAGCCTGAGAGCGCAGCCCAATTTGTCCTGGTTTTAGGTGGGGATTATTATGGTAACCAATAATAGCGGCTACATCATCCAGACCACCGGCAGCTATCACTTGATGTGCACCTTGAAAATTTTCCTCGGCAGGTTGAAAAATGAGGCGCAGAGTCCCTTTGAGCTCTTTTTCCCTAGCTTTTAGTAATTCGGCTGCTCCTAGGAGACTGGTTTGGTGCAAGTCATGCCCACAAGCATGCATGGCACCGTCACTCTTACTAGCATAATCCAATCCTGTTCGTTCGTGGATGGGAAGAGCATCTATATCAGCTCGCAGAGCAATGATAGGATGACCGAACCCAATTTCAGCAATTAAACCTGTTTTTAATCCACTGTCAATTACCCTAACGTCCAGTTCTTCTAATTTCCTTTTTAGATAGGCTGTTGTCTCAAATTCATGCTCCGAAATCTCTGGATGCTCGTGAATATAACGGCGGATCTTCTGAAGTTTGTTATAAAATTCATCTACCATCACAACTCCCCCTTACCAATTAAAAAAATTTATTCCCATCATATCGAAATTCCTTTTTCTTGCCTAATCTATATTTATTATCACTGAGTATAAGTTTTCTTTATATCCAAAACTTTTATGCTAAAATAAGAGCACTCACAAGAAGATTGTTTTCTTTTAATCATTTAATGACTTAGTATCTTAGGAGGAGGTCGTGTATGAACCTTTTGCAACTGCGCTACATGGTCGCGGTAGCTGAGCATGGATCCTTAAACAAGGCTGCTATCGCCCTTTATATGACGCAACCCAATCTATCAGGTGCTATTCGCAATCTTGAAAAAGAACTGGACATTCATCTTTTTGAGCGGACTAATAGCGGTATGGTTCTAACTGAAGAAGGACAGGATTTTCTCAAGTATGCCAAACGTATTCTAGGTGAAGTCAAACTTCTGGAAGAACGCTACCAGAAAGATTATCTCAAAAGTTTTACCGTCTCTAGTCACCACTATGACTTTCTGTCCGAACCATTGGCCTATGTTTCGGAAGTTTATGAAGATGATTATCAGGATTTTCAATTAATTGAGACAACCACTCGTCAAATTTTAGAAAGTGTTGCTTCCTACGAAAGTGATTTAGGCATTATCTACCTCAATGATGAAAATCGACGTTTTCTCACACGCCATATAGCCGATTTGGGATTGGAGTTCACATCCCTAGGAGATTTCAAAACACGCATCTTTTTAGGTAAGGATCATCCGCTGGCCGAGCAAGAGGTCATCAGCGAGGAAGATTTGACGACCTACCCGCAGATTCGTTTTCAGCAAGAAAAAACTGGTATGCATTTTGACGAGGATCCTTTAGAAATCAACCACTATCAAAAAATTATCTATTCCAATGACCGCGGAACTGTCATGAATCTGCTACGGGCTTCTGAGGCTTACGCTTCTGGTCTTGGTATTGTTAATAGCTTTATGCGTGAACAGATTGTGCTTATTCCTTTAAAAGACAGCCCCTTACATACACTGGGCTACGTCCGGCCAAAAAAAGCTAAAAATGCTGCTATTATCGATACCTTCATCACTCAAGTCCAAAGGAGCTTGGCTGAATTTAGGGATCACGAAGAAAACAATTAAGAGAAAAAGTCGGTATTAAAGTAATATTCTAAGTTCCACAAAAGTAGATGTCTATGGATAAGACAAGCAAAAACAGACTTCTCCTAGTTCTTTTCAGAAGAAGTCTGTTTTTAAAGTTCGTTTCGCTTTTAGCATCACAAAAAGCTGAGCATTGGTGTTGTTCTATCCTCCAAAATGAGATTCTTGCTCTAACTTGGGGAATACAATCCATATGCTCAGCTTTTTACTACATAGATAACTTACTTGCTCTTAGAGGGGGACGATCGTTCCATTGCCATCCGCATCAAAATGGTAGGTTACTCCGCTAATAGTTAGGGTCATATTGCGGACACGTTCACCAGTGTCAGGTGCATAGTAGCGAGTTACACCATTTTCTTTAACGAGCTCTCCCTTGACTTGCCGGCCATCATGGCGGAAATAAACAGATAAGCCGTCAATGGTCTGCTCGCCTGTCAAGGCATAGCCCTCTGTACCGAAATAATAAGTGTTGCCATTCTTTTCAACATAGCGGTTTTTCCAAGCTATTCCTGTTTCTGGATCCATATAATAAATATGGCTGCTGCCCGGAATCGGATCGTTATAGTCAAGAGCGTAGGCTAGATCGCCTTTCACTTGAGCTCCACTGTGGTACTTTCTGGTTGGTGAACCAAAGTAATAAATATTACCATCAATAATCTGAAGATCTGTTACTCTTTGTCCCTTCTCATTAACATAGTAACGATAACCTTCCCGCGTTTGGATAAACCTCGGAGTTCCTGCCACATCCGTTACTTGCGCACCAGTATCAGCATCATAATACTGGCCGGTATCGCCGTAACCAGAGAATTCTCCTTTAGCTTGCCGACCATCCGCAAAGAAGTAGACCTTAACACCGTCAATCGTCTGTGCTCCGGTTAGCTTATCTCCCTTTTCATCTACGTAATACCAGTTTCCATCATTCTCTACATAACGCTTAGTCAGCATAGCCCCGCTGTTTTTATCATAATAGTGACCATCGACTGCAAAATCACCCTTGATTTGCTCACCTTGATCGTTAAAGTAAAGCTTTGCCTGATTAACAATTTGAGCACCCGTGACACGTGCACCATTACTGCCATAATATACCCAAACATTATTGCCAGCTTGGCGGAAACGATTGGCCCATTTTTGACCATTATCTTCATCAAAATAGTAGAGGCTACCATCAAGTTCTACTTCTTTGCCTTTAGCTTGGACACCTTTATCATCAAAATAATAAGTGTGACCATCTATAACTTGAAGGCCAGTAAGATTATTGCCTTTTTCATCTACATAGTACCAGTTCCCTTGGTCATCACCGTGAAAACCTTGATGGAGGGGCTCACTAGTGGCTGTCAAAGGAGAGGCATCTCTTTCGGTAGTTGCTTTAGTATTAGCATCAGTTGCTATTTGACTACTGGTATCGGTTTTAGCTACAACTACTCCCTGCTGTTCTGCCGTTTCACTAGTAGACGCAGAAGAGGTATCGCTGGCAACTTCACTAGAACTGGCTTTCTCGGCCGCTTCTCTATCACCGGAATTTTCGCTGGATATTGTCTGGGTTACAGGCTGGGAGGTCTGAGCCACTGCAGGATCTGCGCTGGAAGCTTCCGTTTGAGGTTGAGTTGTCGGTACCTTTTCGCTAAGAGCTGCTTCTTTAAGATTGGCAACTGTTTCAGTCCCTTTATCGGTATCCGATGACAGGGTATCCGCAGAAGCAGGATCTGCAGCAAAGGTTGCGGCAGCCGCTAGGGCTGTTACGCATGATAACTCAACTAGGTGTTTTTTGGCAAATTGCCAAGATAATAATGTAACATTCTTCATAATTTAATCCCTTTCTTTAGAGACATTATAAAGAAAGATTTAACAATTGCAAGCACTTTCTGAAATATTGGAATTTTTTGTCTTTTCCTATTTAATGAGTAGGTCTCAACGGTCAAAATTACGGTTCAAAAATTTAAGTCCCTGACTAGGCAATTTTAGACACTGCTTTCATTTATTTCGAGATCAATTCCTGACAAAGGATAATAGTGAATTGCCCCCCATCTAGTAGATCTTTTGTCTAACTTTTGGAAGGCCATTCAGCTCAATACAAAACTTGCTTCTTGGCATAAATTAACTGTCCAACTTTTTGGGGGTCAGTCCATAGTGGGAAAACTTTTATTTTTTCAATTGTGAACCATAACGGATAAAGTCGGCCAATTCTTCCTTTTGATGTTCATGCAGACCTTTAACGATTTTTGTTCCAACAATAACACCATCTGATACCTGATTAAAGCGAACAATATCATCTTTACTAGATACACCAAAACCAGTTAAAACAGGAATCTGAGCCGTTTGGTGGAGACGGGCCAGATGACTGTCTAAATCATTGCGGTAGGAACCAGATTTTCCAGTCACCCCATTGATTGCTACAGCATAGATAAAACCTTCTGCATCATCAATCAAGAGATCTTGGCGCTCTGGGCCTGTAGTCAGACTGACCAAGGGAACTAAAGCAATATCTGTTCCTTTTAGATAAGGCTTGAGCAGATTTTCATTTTCGTGAGGCAAATCCGGAATAATCAGCCCTTTAACAGATGTATCCGCCAGCGCTTGAATAAAGGCTTTTATCCCATATTGGTAGACAGGGTTAAGGTAGGTCATGATGATGAGAGGAACTGTAGTGGCTTCTTCCTGCAGTTTGTTAATAACTGCTGTCAGGGTTGTTCCCTTAGCCAAACTACGCTGACCTGCTAACTCTATGACTGGACCATCCGCAACCGGATCGGACCAAGGAATCCCAACTTCAATAGCCGAGGCCCCATTGGCTTTTAAAAAATCCAGTGTTTCAAACAAACCATCTAGCCCCTTATCATGATCGCCGGCCATGATATAAGGAACAAAGATACCCTTACCTTGATCCTTAACAGTTTGTAACGTCTTGGTTAATGTTTTACTCATCTTCTGTCCCCTTCTTTCTGCGCCTCCAAACGCTCTTTAACCTGTACGACATCTTTGTCACCTCTCCCCGATAGACACACGATAATAGATTGGTCTGAATCCATATCTTTAGCAATCTTTTGTGTCAAAGCAATAGCATGGCTGGACTCCAATGCGGGAATAATTCCTTCCAAACGCGATAAGAGCTGGAAAGCTTCTAATGCTTCTTGATCTGTGATAGCGTAGTAGCTAGCACGGCCTAGCTCTTTGAAATGCGAATGCTCTGGTCCAATACCGGGATAGTCTAAACCAGCAGAGATCGAAAAGGCCTCCATAATTTGACCGTGAGCATCTTGAAGAACATCGATAAGCGCTCCGTGTAAAATACCAGGGCGACCTTTTGCGAAGGTGGCCGCATGCTTTTGCGTATCTAATCCCAGACCGGCCGCTTCTGCTCCATACATAGCTACTTCTTGGTCATTGACAAAAGGATGAAAAAGTCCAATAGCATTTGACCCACCACCAATACAGGCTAGAACCGCATCTGGCAAATGGCCATTAGAGATAGCAGCGTACTGACGCTTGGCTTCCCGACCAATCACCGACTGAAAATCACGGACAATCTCTGGAAATGGAGCTGGCCCTAATGCCGAACCCATAACATAGTGGGTATCATCAATGTTAGCAACCCAAGCTCGAAGGGCTGCATTTACGGCATCTTTCAGGACACGCGAACCGTCAGTAACAGCGTGCACCTTGGCTCCTAAAAGTTCCATTCGAAAGACATTCAAAGCCTGACGCTTAACATCTTCTTCTCCCATATAGATGGTACATTCCATATCAAAGAGGGCTGCAGCCGTTGCTGTAGCGACTCCGTGCTGACCTGCACCTGTTTCGGCAATAATTTTTTGCTTGCCCATACGTTTTGCCAGCAGCACTTGTCCTAAGGCATTGTTAATCTTATGAGCTCCTGTATGATTTAAATCCTCACGTTTAAGGTAAATCTTCGCGCCACCAATGTGTTTAGTCAGGCGCTCAGCATAATAAAGAGGAGTCTCACGACCTACATAATCTTTCAAAAGGGCATCCAATTCTTCTTGGAAAGCTGGATCTTTTTGGGCAGCTCGATAAGCTTCCTCTAACTCAATAATCGCTGTCATCAGGGTTTCCGGAACAAACTGACCGCCATAAGTTCCGAAAAATCCCTTGGTATCTGGTTCTTGATATGTCATGCTTTCACTCTTTCTATAAACTGTCTAATTTTTGCTAAATCCTTAATGCCATTTGTTTCAACACCTGATGAAACATCAACAGCATAAGGCTGGAAAATCGCTATGGCATCCTTCACATTCGCACTTGTCAATCCTCCAGCAATAAAGTAGGGAAGCTCTATGCCATAGATATCCAACTGCTGCCAATCAAAAGTCTTCCCTGATCCAGAAACTGGAGCATCAAAGAGAAGGAAGTCCGCATTTATTTGATAATCGTCAATTGACGCAGGATGCATCCTGTCCCCACACTTATCTTTAGTTTTTCCTGCACTACCTTTTTCTGCCGAAACCGGCAGCGCCCTAATAATAGGAAGAGAAACTTGATTCACAATTGCCTCATCTAACTGTCCATGGATCTGTACCATATCCAGAGGTACTGTCGCAATAGCCTTTTCTAATTCTGTCAAGCTGGGACTGACAAATACTCCTACTTTACACACCCTATCTGGAATTACTTGAGCTAGTTGTTTGGCTCTGTCCAGACTAATCTGACGCCTGCTTGAGGCAAAAACAAAACCAATAAAATCCGCACCTGCTCCCACAGCTGTCTCCACAGCCTCTACGGTAGACAGTCCGCATATTTTAACCTTTGTCAACTTGCAACTCCTTTACTTTTGCTGATAAATTATTTGAGGTCATCAAGGCTGTACCAACAAGAACAGCATTGACATAAGGAGCTACCTGCTCAACATCCTGACCAGTGAAGAAACCTGACTCGGACACATAAACAGGAGCTGTTTTAAAATGGTCAGCCAAAACTTGTGTTGTCTCCAAACTGACTTTAAAGCTAACCAAATCTCGGTTGTTAACCCCGATAATTTTAGCCCCTAGACGGTGAGCAATCGCTAACTCCTTGGCATTATGGGTTTCCACCAGCACTTCAAGTCCCAGTTTATTAGCAAAAGCATAAAGCTCTTTCAAGCGTTCCTCTGCTAAGGCTGCCACGATAAGCAAAATGACAGTAGCACCAGCGTTGCGACTGCGAATAATCTGTTTTTCATCAATAATGAAATCCTTGGCCAAGGTCGGAATACCGACAGTCTTAGAAATCTGACGCAGATAGTTAATATCTCCCTTAAAAAATTGAGGATCAGTCAGAACTGATATCATGCTGGCTCCTGCTGTTTCGTAAGACTTAGCCTGAGCCAGAACATCTACATCAGGATTGATATCTCCGAGGCTAGGACTGGCTTTTTTTACTTCAGCAATGATCTGTACCCTGTCCTGATGAGTTTGTAAGAACTCATAAAACGAATAAGTCTGGCGCAAAGGCTTTATATCTTCTAGCGCTAACTGGGCAACCTCTTGCTCTTTTTCCTTTAAAATGCGGGGCAAAAATGTCTGATTCATACCTGTACCTCTTGTAATTGACGTAATTTAACCAAGGCTGACCCATCAGCCAAAAGCTGGCGTGCTAAGGCTATACCCTTTTGAATAGTAGCAACTTTGCCATTGGCGTAGAAACCTAGGCCTGCATTGAGAACTGTTGTTTCTAAATAAGGACTGGCTTCATTCTTAAGGACACTCAACAAAATTTCAGCATTTTCTCTGGCATCACCCCCGCGAATATCTGCTAATTCAACTTTTGGCATTCCTAAATCTCGATAAGAGAACTGACCCTGACTAATCTGGCCATTCTCCAATAAAGTATAGGTATTTTGTCCGTAGAGAGCTGCTTCATCCATGTGATCAGGCCCCGTTATAACCATGGCACGCTTACGCCCTAGCTTTTGCATAACTTGAACAGCCATTTCCTGTAATTCTTCACGATAGATCCCCATCAATTGTGTCTCCAAGTCAAGTGGGTTAGCCAAGGGACCGACAAGATTCATCACTGTTGGGATTCCTAAGACTTTTCTAGCCGGACCTATGAAGCGCATGGCAGGGTGCATACTTTGCGCAAAGATAAAAGCGAGCCCTACCTGATCCAGGGCCTTTGCCAAAGTCTCTGGACTAGCGGCAATATTGATACCTAAGGCTTCCAGCACATCGGCTGAACCTGATTTCGATGAGATCGAACGATTTCCAGCCTTAGCAACCCTAATGCCGCCTGCCGCTAAAACGAATGAGACCGTCGTTGAGATATTAAAGCTATAAGATTGATCGCCCCCTGTCCCACAATTGCACATGGCATCTGTGAACACCTCAGGCAGTACAAGGGCATGTGCTTTAAGCGCCTGAACAATCCCTGTAATCTCATCTGCCGTCTCTCCTTTAACCGCCAATCCTAGTAGAAAAGCGGCAATCTGACTTTCAGTCAGTTGATCCTGCAGAATAGCATCAAAGAGGCCTTTTACTTCCTCTTGTGTTAAATCTTCCTGTCTGCTTAATTCTTGATATATCTGCTTTAATGATTCCATTGCTGTCTCCTTATTTATCTTAGCTGACTAAGCGGATAAAATTTTCAATCATCCGCAAACCGTCTGGTGTCCCAATACTTTCTGGGTGAAATTGAAGTCCGTAAATTGGCCACTTTTTATGCTGTATGGCCATAATCTCATCGTCATCTCTAGTCTTAGCTGTTACGACAAAATCTCTGGGTAGATCTTCAATAACAATTGAGTGGTAACGCATGATGGGAACAGTTTGGTTCAAACCTGTAAAAAGAGGTGAGTCCTCAATAAGATCCATATCGCTTTGCTTACCGTGCATGACCTGTTTGGCAAGACCCAAGCTTCCGCCAAAGGCCTCTGCTAGGGCCTGATGCCCCAAGCAGATCCCCAACATGGGCTTAGATCCAGCAAAACGCTTAATTATACCTTCCATCTCACCTGCTTCTACTGGCCAGCCAGGGCCAGGAGAAAAAACCAAGGCTTGAGCCTGCTCTGCTTTTTCTAGCAGCCTATCAGCATCATTTCGCACGACTTCTATATCTGCAAATGCACCTAGATACTGTGCTAAATTATAGGTAAAGGAATCATAGTTATCAATTAATAGAATCATAGTTGATCTCCTATTTTGGTCATAGCCTTTGCTTTATTGATGGTTTCGTAAAATTCATTTTCCGGTTGACTGTCATAGACAATCCCTGCCCCAGCTTGAACGTAAGCTTTATGTTCTTTAAGAATCATTGTCCTGATAGCGATGGCAAAATCCATATCACCCGTTGCTGATAGATAGCCAATAGCTCCAGCGTAAATGCCGCGCTTTTCTTCTTCCAGCTCGTAAATCCGCTTCATGGCCCGGATCTTAGGGGCTCCTGAAACGGTACCAGCTGGTAGGGTAGATTTTAGTGCTTCCATAGCTGTCAAATTAGGCAGAAGCTTCCCCTTGACAACACTAGTTAGGTGCATGACATAGCGGAAATACTCTACCTCCATCAGTTTGGTAATACAGACACTGCCTACCTGAGCTATTTTGCCAATATCATTGCGTCCCAGATCAACTAACATACGGTGCTCAGATGTTTCCTTAGCGTCACTAGACAAGTCCTGAGCCAGACAGATATCCTCTTGTTCGTTTTTCCCTCGTGGCCTAGTTCCAGCGATCGGATTAGTTGTAACCACGCCATTTCTAACAGAAACCAGACTTTCCGGACTGGCTCCAATCACCTGATACTGACCAAAGTCATAAAAGTAAAGATAGTTAGAAGGACTAGTCACCCTTAAATGGCGATAGTAATCAAGCGGATCACCACTAAAATCAGCTGAAAAACGCTGGCTAAGCACACATTGGAACATATCACCTTGGCGAATCAAATCTTTGGCTTGAGCCACCATTGTTTCAAAATGCTCCTTTTGAATATGGTTCTTAAAATTTAAAGCCTGCAAATCTTGAGGGGAAAACTCATTTGGTGCTGCTGTCTGTAAGTCATCAATAACCTTAGTCAGGGCTAAACGCTGTTCATTAAGCGAGCGTTTACTATAGTTGTTATCCTCAACGACGTAAACCTTTTCTTTTTTATGGTCGAAAATCAGGTAAGATTCATAGACAAAAAATTGCATATCTGGTGTTCCAATAGTATCTTGAGGAAGCTTCCCAATATTTTCATAGAGACTAATCATATCATAGCCGACAAATCCAATTGCACCGCCAGCAAAAGGAAGATCACTACTTTGCCCTGTCACTGTTAGCTCGTGAAGGTAGTCAAAGGGGTCTTGAGCAATCGGCTGATCATTGCAGGTTAGCTGACCATGATTGTAGATAACATTATAGACCGGATTGTAAGCAATAATTGAAAAACGAGCATTCTCCTGTTCACGCGGAATGGACTCCAAAATCACCTTATGCTCACCTTGCACGCGCATGTAAGCAAGAATTGGGGTTAAAATATCAGCATTTAATACCTTTTTCATGATTAATCTCACTTTCTATTCATCTCATTGGTGTTGCTATTAACTGGCAACTTTAAAGCAGTAAAGGCTTCAATCATAACTTTCCAGACGGCAAGCGCAATATCTGCTGATAGTCCTAATTCTTCTGACTCCTGCTGCCTGCTTAGAAGGGCTTGCTTCACTCGCTCAGAGGCAGTGACAGCTCTTTTGCTTCCGACAGGTTTTAGCCGCCCAATTCTCTCGACTATCTGCTGACGCTGTGCTAAAAGGATTAATAAGTGATGAGCTAATTGAACAATCTGATTTCTGAGTTCCTGGATATTTGTCATAACGATCACCTATATCTGAAAAATTAAATGAGCCATGGAGAAGGAGATGAACTATGGTTTCGGTTAGTACCCCAGACTCTTAAACGAACTAAAGCACGTAATACAAAACGCCCTCACGCAGACAAAAAATATCCTGCATGAGGGCGTTATAGCAATAACACGGTGCCACCTCAATTGGCAGAAAGTCTTTAAACTTTTTCTGCCATCTCTATCTCCTCCAACAAGGAGCTGCACGATAAGGAGTGCCTGCCTGAAGACTATGCTTTATCTTCACCTGCTAAAATGGTAATAAAAAACCTCACACAGAAAAAAAAACATCTGTGTGAGGGCATTATATCAATAACGCGGTGCCACCTCAATTGGCAGAAAATTTCTAAACTTCTTCTGCCATCTCTATCTCCTCCAACAAGGAGCTGCACGATAAGGAGTGCCTACCTGAAAATTATTGTTTATTTCCATTCTAGATAATCAGCCCAATTTCGCTCCTATTAGCTACCTGTTCACAACCACCACAGGCTCTCTGAAAACTGCCAAGAGGTACTTTTCTGATTTGTAAATTATTTTACACCAATCTGAGCAGAAGTCAAGTATTTTTTAACTCTTAGCTCAGTAATTTATCAAAAATTAATACATTTCGTTGACACTACGGCATTTAGCTTTAATCTTTTTAGTTTAACCATTCTGTCTATTTTTTCTTGAAATAAACTTATGTAGTAAGACCGCCAGAATATAAACTAGGGCAAAAAGAAAACCAATTTTTTCGCCCCACAATCCAAAAACCATTCCTACTGCGAACCCTGCTAAAGATGTTATCATTACTGAAGTCTGAGTAAATTGCTTCATAACTCGCTCCTCTCACTATTAAGGGCCTCGTTGTCCATCATTTCAAACTGTTCAAATATTTTTATTATAGATAAATTGTAAAATAAAGTGCAACAAAAAAACTCATAGAGCCTCAATCGTGTAAACTATAAGTAACCACACTAAACAGTACACGAGAGGAATCTATGAGCTACCACCATATTACCATAACTGAACGTATTAACATCATTAGCAAATATTATGAAAGATAGTACTAGGAAACCTAAGCCAAAGGCTGTAGAAGTTATTTTTTTTTGCCTTGATTAATTTTGAGCCAAGACCGAACAAGAAGAATAATCGTTAGAAGAAGAAGGAAAAAGATAAAACCTGTCAAGGTAACTCACCCCACCTTCCTCTTGTAAAATCTAAAGTAAATTTTGGAAACAAAATAAAACTATTAAACAGCATCACGATTAAAACTATAGCATTAACAGCAACTATCATCTTTTTCCCTATTTTCATTGCTTCGCCTTTCTTTATTCATTTACCCTAACCCTTATCGGCCATAATTTCTTTGCATTTCTCGGTACTTATTAGTATACCCAAAATTTTGGTTTGTGCACGTTTATGTCGTGAACGGTCGTCTTTTCACCCTGAATGGTAATTTTTTTCGAAAAATCGGATTTTTTACCATTCGCGACAAAATAGGAACCACTCACGACATGGATAAGCAGACTCCTAGTCATTATGACATAATAGGATGTTGACATGATAAAAATCAGACAAAACTATCAGATGGTGCGGGACTATCTGGCGGGCAAAAACAGCGCATTGCCTTGGCACGAGCGCTCCTGACTAAATCACCTGTTTTAGTACTAGACGAAGCAACTAGCGGTCTTGATGTTCTGACCGAAAAGAAAGTCATCGATAACCTAATAGCTATGAAAGAAAAAACAATCATCTTTGTTGCCCACCGTCTCAGTATTTCCGAAAGGACAGATAGGATTATTGTTTTAGATCAGGGACGCATTATCGAAACCGGCAACCATGAAGAACTTTTAAAGCAAAAGGGCTTCTATTACCAACTCTTTCATAAATAAGGAGGTAAAGATGGATTCTAAATTATTCAGCAGTTCAGAATTTTACAGACGGCGCTATCAAAATTTTGCTACCCTCACAATCATTCCTACAGCCTTGCTTTTTGCCCTCATTACGCTATTTTCGCTCTTTGCCACTAAGGAAATCGTCGTAACTACAACTGGGCAGGTTACTCCGACTAGTGAGGTGATTAGTTTGCAATCCGTCAGTGACAACACTATTGCTAGGAATAACTTGGTAAATAACAAGAGCGTAAAGAAGGGGGAGGTCCTCTTAAGATACACCAGTCCCTCTCCAAGCGAGCAAATGCCTATATTGGATGCTAATGGGCAAAGCTCCCTCCAACCAGCCAATACACAAATCCAGCTAACAGCTCCCAGCGATGGGATCCTGCACCTAGAAAAAGATTTCACTGGCCAATCAAACATTGCAGTTGGGACTACTGTCGGCAGCATCTATCCAGATATCAAAAAGGCTAAAAAAGCTGCTATCACCTACTATGTCGATTCAAACTACATTTCCAGTATTAAAAAGCCAGCACGCTCGACTAACCCTGACTAATGTCGAACACAAAAATCTCATGTTAACTGGCGAGGTCATGAGCATTGACACTACTGCTACCGTTGCTAAAAGCGCAAACCTCTTTAAAGTTACTGCTACAGTCAAGCTATCAGATAAAGAGCGCTCGCAAATAAAATATGGCCTTCAAGGAAGGGTCACGAGCATTATTGGCAAAAAGACCTATTTTAACTACTACAAAGACAAGCTTCTTGCTTCCTTTGGCTAACTGCCTGCTCATATTAAAAACACCAAGATGAGAATTATTAGTCTTATTTCTGTATTTTTACATTTCTACCAAAAAGACTTATTTCACTTTCATCAAGAAAAACCTGTGTTATACTTAGACTAATAAAATGTAAAGGAGTATACTTATGTCTCACAAAACTACATTATCATCTTTAGATCGTTTTACCGAACTCACACCTGCCGAAAGCGCAGCCATCACTGGCGGCGGTAATTGGTTTACAAACTGGTTTAAAAGTTATCGACCCCAAAAAGCCACAGTCACTGTATTTAAAATGAAAGATTAATAAAATGAGACCCCTAGCTGGGTCTCATTTTATTATAACCTACCTATATCGTATCGCCAATTTCAATAATCTGCTGGAAACTGCCATCCCGCGCACTGGTCTTTAAGCTAGCATGAGGATGGGCAGCTAAAAGCTCCCTGACATTAGCGAGACCCCAGCCGCGTGTCTCTCCTTTAGAGGAAACTCCACGTTGATAAAGCTGGTCTAGGCTATCTGGTTGATCTGACAAACTGTTTTCGATAATCAAAACAGTCTTACCCTTGTCATAAAAATAAGAAAGACTTAGCCACTTATTTTCAGACTCGGCAGCAGCCTCTATCGCGTTATCCAATAAAATTGTCAGCACACGGATAAAATCAAGCATTGGAAAATTGGGCTCACCAATTTCTTTAATAACCTCAACGTTTACGCTAATCCCCTTATTATCAGCCTGATGCAGCTTAGAAATCAAAACGCTCTTAATAGCGTCGCTGTCGATTAAAGAGAGCTCTGCTACGGCAAACTGATCTGACTGAAGAAAATTTCCTGAATCCGCTAATACACTGTTAAAAGTCTTGCGAACACTGACCATGTCATTACGATCAATGCCTTGCTGCAGACTGATTAGGATATTCATATAGTCGTGCCGAAAAGCTCTGATATCACGATAAAGATGTTCAATCTGATGATTGTAATCCGTCAAGCGCTCCAGTTCATCCTTCTGCTGCCTAGCCAGCCTTCCTTCCAGATAAACCGTTATCCGCTGATTGAGAACGGCGATAAAAACGAGAACAGAGACCATAAAAATGAGACTGAGGTACTTCCTGATGGTCACTGTTGTATCATTAGAAACCAAGTGCGCGGCTGTTAAATTATAAGAAAACCACTGGATAGCATAGTAAACACTCAAGATAAAAACCGTCGGCTTAATAATAGGGACTAAAACAGTCTGATCTTCTACCTCAGTCATACGTCTAAAATCCATTTTCAACAGCCTGATGAGGATTTCATTCAACATAATTGTGCCCAGACACTGCAAACCAGTCACAAATATGATGAGCAAAGGGCTCGAAGATTCAAGTTCAACAACATTTGGATAAACTATCGAAAAAATATTGAGAACTAAAAACCGCGAAATAATCTCAAACATTACCTTGGGATAGAGAGCCACAAATAACTTTAGCCAAATACTGGATCCAAACTTTCCAAATTTATTGGCCAGGAAATAGAGAAGAGCGACATGGAAGAGGTAATCTGAAAAAAGTAGTAGCCTAGTTGGAAGATAGCCAATAGTCCCTATTATCAGAAATAACCCCTTATAGATAAAAGGCACCTTAATTCCGGAGGTTCTCTCAAATATAATCAGGCAGGTTAACAGAGTGACCACAACATTAAAGCACATCAGCATTGCAGCAACCATGAGCTCACCCCTTCCCCTTATGCAGTTTGCTCAGCTGGCGTTCCAGCTCCTTCATCTTGGTTCTGGAGACGAGACAGCTCCCCTTATTGGGAAAATAGGCCATTCGCTGCTGCTTGTCAAGCCTAACAACATTAGCAGGATTAATGGCAAAAGAGCGATGAACCCTCAAAAAGCGCTTATCCCTTTCAATTTCATCCAAGGTTCCGTAAAATTCCATATAGTCATGCTTACCGTGAAGAATTAACTTATGAGAAATGCTGGAAACCTCAATATAGTGGATATCATTGAAAGGCAGCTGCACACGGGAATATCTATTTTCAAAGAAGAAAGCATCATCTGCAACGGTACTCGTTAAACTTTTTTGAGCGTAGTCCAGCACAGCCCCAACTTTCTCTACAAATAGAGCTTCTTTAAGATTTTTATCAATAAAGTCCAAGGCCAATACTTGATACTTAAAGGTCAACGGCATCAGTTCTGAATGCGTTGTGATAAAAGCAATGATGGCATTAGAATCTCGCTCACGGATAGCTCGTGCGACTTCCAGTCCTTTCATCTTTTCTTTTTTAATCTCAATATCAAGAAAGAAAACTTGATGGCTACCCTTTCCTTTAATACTTTCCAACAGCTGCTCAGGCTTGCCAGAAAGCATAAATTCATGCTCAAAGCCATGCTTTTGCACATAGTCATCGACTACTTTTTCCATATGTGCCTGTTGTTGAAAATCATCCTCCAAGACATAGATGTACAGCATTAGCTCCTATCCTTCCTCAACCTGTTTTACCTGATGCTTACCCATTCGGTCGTAAGATAGACTATCTCCCATTACTGACATCTTACCTTTTTCCTGAGAGTTTTTCCAGTCAGACTACTTAAAAAATGAGTAAAAGAAGTCAGTGACATCGCTCTTTGACTCCCTCTACTCACTCCTACTTTTTTCGAAGCTGGCATATAGTATAGCTTCATTGAGACTGGATAAAAATTAACCCAGTCCTCCTGTTTTTAAACGGACGTTTAAACCGACCAATGGTTGGTAAGTAAGCCAGCTTTGCTCACTGACATTACCAATCGACCTATCATCCTACCAGTTTCCTATTGTTCTGTAATACCTATTAAAAATCTCTGCAGGAACAATCTTTCTGTTGGTATAGTCGATGACATCACCAATTTGAGCCGTCTCATACATTCCGTAACCATAGTAATGGCTCTCACTAGCCCATTCAGGGTTCAAGGCTGGAATTAACACCCGTACTCTTTTGCTATCTCTCCAGGTCAATAATTGCTTTTTAAAGGCTTCAGCGACCCAGCTCGGATAAGGGCGCTGCTGACTAACCCGCCAGACCTCTACTAACTTTCCTTTATAACTTGCTTTCATCCTATCTCCTTATATTAAGATACCAAGCCGTTAAGCACTCCAAAGGAATTTAGGAAAATTGACGCAGGTGACAAAACACCTAGGAAATTTTATCTAATTCCACAGGAGTGTAGGCGTGTTCAATTATCAAGATACCAATCCCACTAACTCCGTTTGGCTAGTAAAATCGACTAACCAAACAGAGTGTCACCAAGGGCCGGTTCGCTTTAGCGAAAATTCCCGCTAGAAAAATGGACGGTTGGTCGGAAATCCTGATTCCCCAAACAAGCTGTTTTTTCAAGGGGATTGGTCCCGTGTTCAGTTAAATAAGATACAGCAGAGGCGCGTTATCTAAGGGCTCCGAACTTGATAACAAAGGCCAATCACTATAGTGAATTGGGTGCCCCTCCCACTAACTTCATTTGGTTAGTAAGATGACTAACCAAAACTTGGTGTCGTAAAGCCACTCTAATTATCCAGGGAATAATTTAGAGATTGGAATTGAGCTTGCCAAGCAAGCATCAAACGACTCAAAGAAATTAGGAAGCCTGACGAAGAGGTCAAAATTTCTGACTCCTGTCTCACTAATTGTTGCTTTTTAGGCAACAAGCTTCAGCAGTCTCTCCTTAGACTGCTGAACTTCGTAGAGTCGTAGGCGCTTATCAAGATACTAGATTTCCTTCCCTTTAACAATCCAGTAAGCTAAAGAAGTTGCCTATAAAACTTGCGAAACCAATCATTTCAAGCTACTGGATTTTTAAAAAAACTAGCAGTCTTATTCCTTTCCTTGACACTTTTATTTTAATTCACATTTAATCTTTAGTATGACATCTCTTTCATTTAATAAAAGAAACATCATCTTATATTACTCTACCATCATCTCATAACATAAAAATTACTTCTTTTTGTTATTTCGGTTAAATAAACTTGGATGCTTTTAAATAATCATGGGGTAGATAGCATTCGATCATACGTAATAGGGTAGAAATCAAATAGACTAGATTCCTAAAAGAAAACACACTTGAAAACTTATTCTTTCAAATGTGCTACTTAATTTAATCTAAAAAAAGCTCAATAACTCCTGATGAGGATTTTCCCCACTCCACTAAAAAGAAACCGTAGAAGGGCCACTAAGCTATTAAGCCAGTAATACGAAACTACCGCAAATCAACCCTAAGATGTACCCAACGAGGACATCTTTAGGATAGTGGACTCCACCTAAAACACGGCAGACAGCTAAAAGAGCCGCTAGAAAAAGGCAGACTCCACTCAAATAAGGTGATAATTGGCAGACGCATAGACTAACAATACTAGCTGAAAAAACATGACGGCTAGGCATCGAATTTCCCTTGCTCTCTTTATGGATAAGAGGTTCTATAGTCCACGTTTCATAGGGTCTGGGATGATTGAGCCAATGACGCAGTAGACTAACCACGATAAAAGATGCGGCAGGAATCAGAAATGTGGCCAAAGCCTGCCTAAACTGGCGTGCCCAAATTAAATAGACTAGCAAGCAAGGGTAAAGAACATACATCAACCTCGTTAGGGATTGGTTGAGTAAGGCAAGCAGTTTCAAGGCCCGGGAATCTTGGCGTAAATGCCTTGTCAGCTGACTGTAAAATTTAGCGTAATCTCTCATCCTACTCCTTTTATAAGATATTTAAGCCATTTCTGAAACTTTGAAAGTAACAATAAGGTCTGCGAAATAAACCACCTCAGGTCACTAGAATTCCAAAAAGCAACATCATCTGCCTATAGGCAGGCTACTGAACGTAAATCTCAAACTTTTACCAATAGGCGAAGCAACTTGTCCAGCAAACAGCACTCTAAAGATAAACTGGCCTAAGCTAAGTCTAAGTAACTTTTAAGACCAGACATGGATGCCCTAGTATCGGTCAATCCCAGCTGGTAAATTGTCTCAAATTTATCGGGATCTGTCTCCAAACGTCCAATATCTAAGTCCTGTTCAGGCCGCAGAACATAAAGCTCCCCTGATGCTTCTAGATCTAGGACATGTTCGACAGCTCTGTTGTAATTTTTCCAGCGCTGACTGGCTGCCTTGATAAGTTCTGGATAAGAACGGTAAAAAAGCTTATAAATACGACCGCTCGATGGTTTCTTGCGATAATTAAGCGGCCGCGTCAAAACAACAATCAATTTATCAAACCCCAGTCCTCGGGCAAAATCAACTGGTATAGAATCCGACAGACCGCCATCTAAGTACTTTTCTCCCTGCCAATCCACTATTTTAGAAGCCAGAGGCAGAGCCGAGCTGGCTCGTAAGATTTCCATTTCATGGAAAACATCCGATACCTTGAGGTAGGCTGGTTTCCCGGTTTCGATGTTTGTTGCTACCGCATAAAAGTCTGCTCCGGATGCTTCAAAGGCCTCTTGGTCAAAAACATCTAACTCTAGAGGAACCTTATAGTAGGCAAAATCCTTGTTGACAAAATTTCCCGTTCGCAGCCAAGACCAGATACTCATGTAGTCCTTACGTCCGATATATTTTTTGTTATAACGCAAACCGCGTCCACGCTGCTTGGATAGAAGATTAACACCGAATAAAGCACCAGCTGAGACAGCAACAACACCGTCGACCCGAATCTCCTCATCCAAAAAAGCATCCAGAACCCCTGCTGTATAGAGCCCTCTCATACCCCCGCCTTCTAAAACCAGTCCCACTCGCATCTTATCTTTACCCTCCTCTTTAATCTTTCTTTCATTATAGCAAATTTTTTAAAAAGCCTGTTCATGACTGACCAGCACAAAAAAGCAAAGGCCCAGCTACAGAATCATAGTCATCCAAGCAGAAAAAAGCATGAGTCTAGCAATCTTTTCTCAGATTATCGCTTTTAAGTCGGATCTAAAACTGGCCTGCCCACTTTAAATATAAGGCTTCAAGGCTTGAGCTAGAACCTGATATCCTTTTTGAGTTAAATGTAGACCTTCTTGGGTATAAGGTTCTGCTAACTGACCTTGCTCATCCAGCAAAGTCTTATAAAGATCAATAAACTCAACGGCTGGTAAGCCTTGTAAGTGCTTATTCAGCGTTTGAATAGTCTGGTTTCGTCGAATTTTAACCTTGGTTTGATAGTTCTCCGCTTCATTAACTGGCAGAACAGATAAAATCGAGGTAGGACAGCCAACAACTTCCATCTGTAAATTGTGAATCAATTCTTCGATTTTTTCAGCAATAACAGCGACATCGTAGCCCATACCGATATCATTGGTACCAACCAGCAAAAAAATTTTATCGGGCCGTTGATTACCCAAGACTTCTGGGACATGATTTGCCAGCCAATGGGCTGAAATACCAGCAATGCCGTGGTTAACAAGATTGAGGTGGTAGCCTAGATATTTTTTCAAAGGGAAAAATTCAACGATAGAATCCCCTATAAATAGAAGACTGGACTCCTTGGCCTTCTCAGTCTGGAACTGATGGCAACGTTCGTTTTGATGGTTCGTCAGTTTAGAATTATTTCTTGGTTCAAGCATCATAAATTTAGTCTAGCAGAAAAATCAGTAATTGACTAGCATAATGAACAAGGAGAGAGGTTGGAAGGCTAAAAGCAGTTAACTAATAATCATCCGTCAAACAAATAGTTCGTACAGCAATAGGAACAAAAAAGAAGGCCAAAGCCTTCTGTGCACTTTATCTTCTATACACTCAAGATGCTATTTATAGTCTAGTCATTGCTAATACCAGCTCCCGAACCATATTTACTATTCATTTTATAAGTCTTACCATCATCTTGGAGTACAAAATCGAGACTTACATAATCTGCATGAGAATCATCAGTATCAAAATCGATATAGTAGACTGTCAAACCTTTATTGGTATCACCATCACCATAATTTGAGAAAGTATAATAAGCTTCTGATGGCTTATCGTGCTTGCCTTTAATTTCTGACCACGATGTACCACCCTCGCCAGTACTATAATCCCCCTCTTTTAAGGCATCAAAATCGGATTTAGTCCAGTCCGACTTGTAGCTATCACCACTCACATCGATATCATTTGCTTCAAGACTAGCATCAACATACCGCACAACCCAAGTGCCATCGTGTTCCTTTACAAACGAGATGGCAACAGACTGCTTACTATCTTCATCAGAAGAATCTTCATAACGAAGTACCAAGGATTTATCCGAAATCTTAGCGGCGGAAGCTTTTCCATATTCGCTTACAACATCGGCAACCGTATCATCGTCGACTTTGATATCTTCGACTTCATCCTTTTTCCACTCGAATTTATAATTTTTATCAACATAATCATCGGCATCATCACTGTCATCTTCAACCTTAGCCCCAGATTTTTCACCTTGCTCTGTTGAGGCTGGAGTGCTTTCTGACGAATGACGGCTAATATTGACGATAACACCACCAATACTGATAAGGACAGCAAAAGCAGCAACACCAGCAGCAATGATGGACAAGAGCTTTTTCTGACTTTTTAGATTAATGACCAACAAGACAATGGCAAAAATCAATCCTAAAAAGGCAAGACCAAGGAAAACAGGAGCAGCTCCTGTGAACGACAAACCAGCAAAAATAACTGACAATACCAAGGATACAATTGGTAGAATAAGATTCAAGACCATGCCAGAGCCTGTTGGTTTTGTAGGAACTTGACCGGGCATCTGCATATTTGCTGGTTGGAAAGCAGGGTGTTGAAAGTTTTGAACTTGTGGCTGCTGGGGCATTTGCCCCGATCCAGTAAATGGAATTTGTTGCTGAGTCATATTCGGCTGAATCGCCTGCCCAGCTTCTGGTGTTTGACTTGGATTAGCAAGCCCCGCAATAGCTGTCACCTGAGCCAAATCAAAATTTGTTTCCTTGGCCTGCATATACTCATCGGGGGTTGGTTTGCGACCAGTCAGTGCCTCAAATTGGCTGACCCATTTTCCTTGAAGGGTCTTAACATCTTCTTGATCTGCTTGCGCGGACTGAGGAATAGCGCTTTGAACCGACTGAGGAGAGCTTTCTGCAACATTTTCCACAGCTTCTTGGCTTCCTAAAGCCCCTGGGACCTGCCCAGTTTCCGATGTTTGGCTTGGATTAACAAGCCCTGCAATAGCGGCAATCTGGCTTAAATCAAAATTCGTTTCTTTTGCCTGTACATACTCAGCTGCTGTTGGCTTACGGCCAGTCAAAGCTTCAAATTGATTTACCCACTCTTCTCTATTATTCATCGCGGTCTCCTTTTCTTTGAGATATTATGAATCGCATCTCACTCTACAATTCGACTAACTTAACTAAATACTGTTATATTTTAGCATCTTTTAAGTCATTTGCAAAGTTATCTTCTTAGCATTCTTGCAGCAAAAAGAGGCTGGGATAGTATGATATTAGAACAAAACCATAGGACAACTTAGTTGGCGCTTGCAAAGTGACACTTTCTAGATGATCTGTGACGGTACCCTCATTCTTGAAACTTATATGGCGATAACGGTGTGCTACAAGGTTGGATTTCAAAAGACTCATCAACCAAGTTGGTAGCTAGGAGATAAGATTTTGGTCTTTTCCGCCAGCTGGTTAAGTTTTAAAGCTAGAGAGGCAAGAAGCTTTCCTTATTTCACCTTTTCCTCTTGATAATCACAATTGTCGTTGCTGCAGACTACCTGCTTACCGCCGCCACGGACCTTTTTCTCTACAAGGTAGTGATCACATTTAGGACAGTTGCGGCCAACCGGCAGATTCCAAGATGTGAAGTCACAGTCTGGATAGCGATCACAGCCATAAAAGATACGGTTGCGTTTGGTTTTGCGCTCTATGACTTGTCCCTGACCACAGGTCGGACAGGTTACACCGATTTCCTTGGTAATGGCCTTAGTATTGTGGCAATCTGGGAAATTACTGCAGGCGTAGAACTTACCATAACGTCCTAATTTAATTACCATGGGATGACCGCAGATATCGCAGTCAAAGCCGGCGGGTTCATCCTTGATTTGAATTTTTTCAATGCCATCTTCCGCTTTTTCTAACTCTTTTTCAAATGGCTTGTAAAAGTCGTCAATAACAGTTTGCCATTTTTGTTTGCCGACTTCGACCCCATCCAGTTTATCTTCCATTTCAGCAGTAAAGGCAACATCAACAATATCGGGGAAAAATTCAACAATAAGGTTATTGACGATTTCTCCCAGCTCTGTTGGTTCAAAACGCTTAGCAGATAGGCGTACATAGTAGCGCTTCTGAATGGTTTCTAGAGTTGGAGCATAGGTAGATGGGCGACCGACACCATTTTCCTCCAGAGTCTTGATCAGAGTCGCTTCCGAGTAGCGGGCGGGGGGCTGAGTAAAATGCTGTTCCGGAGCGGTAGAAATCTTTTTGACCTGATCACCTTCTGCCATCTCCGGTAGCATTTTATTTTTATCGGAATCATTATACACGGCTAGATACCCGTCAAATTTCACCTGACTGCCATTAGCTGTGAAAGTGACCCCATTTTGCCCCAAGGTTACCTTCATAGTATCAAAAACAGCTGCTGTCATTTGACTGGCGACAAAGCGATTCCAAATCAAGGTGTAAAGTTTTAGCTGATCTTTATTTAGATACTTGGCAATGGATTCTGGTGTATGGAAAACACTGGATGGACGAATAGCTTCATGGGCGTCTTGTGCTCCCGAAGCATTACGTACTCGGCTACCATGTTTGGAATATTTCTCGCCAAAGTGCTCAGTAATAAAACCAGCGGCGTCATTTTGAGCAAGCGGACTGATACGCGTCGAGTCTGTACGCATGTAGGTAATCAAGCCTTGTTGCCCACCGCGGCCTAGACTGATTCCCTCGTAAAGCTGTTGGGCGATCATCATGGTTTTACGCGTACGAAAATTAATTTTATTAGCAGCATCCTGCTGCAAGGACGATGTTGTATAAGGCAGGGGAGCATTGCGACGACGCTCCTTCTTTTCAACTTTATCTACATGGAAATCATCGCTCGTTAGTTTAGCTAAAACCGCCTGCACATCATCTTGAGTGCTCAGTTTGGTTTTCTTACCATTAATTCCGTAGAAACTAGCTTGAAATTTCTTGTTTCCCTTCTTGAAGGCACCGTCAATAGTCCAATATTCTTCTGGCTTAAAAGCCTTGATTTCATTTTCACGATCAATAATCAGCTTGAGGGCTACTGATTGTACTCGCCCTGCCGACAAGCCTTTTTTGACCTTTTTCCACAGAAGCGGAGAAATAGAGTAACCCACAATCCGATCAAGGACCCGCCTAGCCTGCTGGGCATCAACGAGGTCCATATCAATTGTCCGCGGTTCAACGAAAGCATTCTTGACAGCATCCTTCGTGATCTCATTGAAAACAACGCGATTCTTATCATTTTTGTCCAGATCAAGGATATGTGACAAGTGCCATGAAATCGCTTCTCCCTCTCGATCCGGGTCACTTGCCAAGAAGACTTGCTTCGCTTTTTTGGCTTCTTTTTTTAGGTCATTGATTAAGGGGCCCTTACCACGAATATTGATATATTGCGGTTCATAGTTGTTATCAAAATCAATGGACATAGAAGATTTTTTTAAATCTCTGATATGTCCGACTGACGCTACAACTTTATAATTGCGCCCTAAATACTTTTCAATGGTCTTGGCCTTGGCTGGTGACTCCACAATGACCAAATTTTTCTTCGGTGCTGCCCGTTTCTTTTTACTAGCTGGCTTTTTAGCAGCTGGTTTCTTTGCTGGTTTAGATACTGTAGCTACTGCCATCGTCATCACTCTCCCTGTTTCTTTATTCAAACTCCTAGCATGATAACTTACTTTTTTAGGGCTGTCAATAAAAAAAGTTTTTCTATAGGAAAAAGCCATTTTCTAAATCACATAAAATATTTCTAAACCCCTGTATAACAAGCGATCAGCACTTCAAAATCAAAAACACCAAGTTCAAACATTCTTGGTGTTCTTCTACATCTATCTGTTGAGATTGTCTTTGAGTCTGTTAAATGCGACTTAACCTCTACCATATTCGGATAAGATGTCTAAGCCTGTCATGACGCATTTTCCTCCTTCTTGAATAAGGCGATGGCAACCATCAGATCGGCCATCGATAATATTACCCGGAACAGCATAAACATCACGCCCTTCTTCCATGGCACGCTCACAGGTAATCAGGCTGCCTGAACGCTGCTTGGCCTCAACGACCAAAGTCCCTCGTGACAGACCAGCAATGATGCGATTGCGCTCGGGAAAGTGATATTTGAGCGGTGGCTGCCCCGGCTCATACTCACTGATAATAAGATGGTATTTGGCTAGATAATCCTGCAACTCACGATTTTCTTTTGGGTAAGGAAGGTCTAGGCCTGACCCCACCACTGCTATAGTCTTACCACCATTTTTTAAGCTGGCTAAATGAGCAGCTGTATCAATACCTCTAGCTAATCCACTGACAATAACAAAATGATTGCCTAGCTCCTTAATAATTTTTTGAACAGCCGAGACCCCCATCTGAGAGCAATTTCTTGAGCCGACTACAGATAGCTTATTTTCAGAAAGTAAGCTCAGATTCCCTTGATAAAACAAGAGAACAGGTGGATTATAGATTTCGGCTAAGTCCATAGGGTATTCCTTATCTAAAATAGAGAGGGAGGGAAATTGTTTAAAGGTTTGGCGTAAGCATTTTAGATCCAAACGTTTATAGTTTTCCATAAACAAAATAGGATTTTGGCATTTAGAAACAACTGCTATATCACGCAGGGAGAGGGACTTGCCTACCTGATTTTGGTAATCTAAAACATAATTAACCTGCAGATTAGTTAGACCAGCTTGTTTGAGTTTAAAGAGTTCAAAATTATTCATGTCATTCACCCCCTACTTATTAGTACGAAAAAGCAGAGCAAATCGTCTTTCTCCCTTTCTGTAATACTCTTTGAAAATCTCATGGTACATTCTTGGACTTGTGATGTCAGTCTGCTGATCTTATTTCCAACTCAAAAGGACTTCTATACCTTTTGGGATCCTACTTCAGTGATACAAGCTAGGCTTCCTTACTCTCGCGGTTCAAGTAATGGATGGGGGCAATAAATAATAACTAAACAAGCAGCAACATAAAAGGGCTTAAGCAACTCTCAAAATAGTCACTTAAACCCATTTTCATATGACTACAGGCCGCTGCACCTCACATGGTTGTAGACTATTAGCTAGCCTTTCCCATACCTTCTACCTGCTTTACTTTGAAATTGATATAAGCACCAATAAGATTGGCCCTATTATAATTAGCTGATGCCTTAATATCCAGCATATCAAAATGCTTGAAAGCCAGAACACTATTGAATAATTTTCTGTACTGCCGATTGATCTCTTGTATCAACAAGGGCTGCGCGCTAATACCACCACCGATAGCTAATTTTTCAATCTTCACAAAAGTTTGTAGGTTCAAAATCAAATAGGCGATATCACGACAGTAATTTTCAAATAGTTGCTCTAGATCATCATGCCCGCCTTCTTCTAAAGCATAAAAGACTTGCAGACCATTTGCTTCTTCCAAACCTAACAGCCGACTGGCTTCATTGACAAATTTAACTGCTGATCCTGAATTAGCAAAGAGAGTCTCAATCCCGATGCGATTAAGCTCCAAATTTTGTCCAATCTGTCGCCAGACAGAAGTTTCACTGGTCCTGTTTTTAGCATCTGTCCGTAAATCACGCGACGGAAAACCGACCAATTGGTTATTAGCCACAATTCCTAAACCAACCCCCGTTCCTAAAACAAGCGTAGCCCCACAATTGCTATCTTTTAAAATACCTTCGGTGGTTTCTGCCAAGGCAGCTGCAGAACCATCATTGAGCACAGAAACCGGTAAGGAAAACTGCTCAGACAAACGTTTTCCCAGAGGGAAATTTTTCAAATAAGGAATTAGGCCACCGCGATAAATTCGACCATGCTTGCTAATCTCACCCGGACATGCAATCGCAATCCCCCTGATTCCATCACGGTATTGCCCTACTAAATCTATCAAGGTTTGCCAAAAATCTTCTAACGTCGCAGGGGTAGGAACTTTGCCCAGCTCAGCCATCTCTAAACGATCATCGATCAAGCCATACTTGATAAAACTACCGCCAATATCAATCGTAAGGTAACTGTGAGCTGTCAGATGCTTGATAATTTGAGCTGGATTGCCAGCAATAGCAACATTATCTCCAAATGATTGTGTCACAACAGAACCATCACCCACGATAACATTATTGCCCAGCGTAACTCCAGGCAGAACCATCACACCTTCACCACACCGGACATTGTCCCCAATAGTGATAGGCTTCCCGTGCTCCTTCCCGACAATTCCTTCTTCGCTATTCAAAGGATGAAAGGCAGTTAAAAGCTGGCAATTGGAACCAAATTGGGCATTATCCCCAATGTGAATTTCGCAGACATCAAGGAAGGTACAGTTAGGCTTCGCATAAAAATTTTCACCAACATAGATATTGCCACCATAATCACAGCTAAAGTTAGGGGCAATAGTGATATTCTGACCGGTCTTGCCAAAGAAAGTCTTAATCAGAGCCTGTGCCTGCTCCTCATCTTCCTCAGCGTTAAACATGCGAGTGATAACCCGAGCCTGTTGTCTCAAATCTGCCAATTCAGGATCGGCCGCATCATAGAGACGCCCCGCTAACATTTTTTCGCGTTCTGTTACCATATTTCTTCCTTTTACTATGTTAAGATCGCGGATCAAGCAAAAATAAAAGATTCAACGAAGACACTTGCGCCTAAGAAGAAACTATCTTTTTGCACAAGCCGCAGCCCGTGGTTTAATTATTAAGATACAAAGAAGCGGTTCGCTTAGCGAAAATCTCTGACCGAAAAATAGGCGACAGACGCCGTGTCCTTGGACACAAGGAAGCCGATCTTTTTTCCGAAGAGATTAGCTTCGTGTTCAGTTAATTAAGATACGGCAGAGGTTTGTTATCTAAGCACTTCGCACTTGATAACAACGACCAATCACTATAGTGAATTGGCTACCTCTCCCACTAATTTCGTTTGGTTAGTAAAATCGACTAACCAAATGTCGTGTTGCAAAGCCGTTAAGCGTTCCAAAGGAATTTAGCGAGCTTGACGAAGAAATCAAAATTTCTGCCTCATCTATTGTTGCTTTTTAGTTTTTAGGCAACAAGCTTCAGCAGTTTCTCCCCAGACTGCTGAACTCCACAGGAACGTAGGCGTGTTCAATTGCACTTCTGATTCTACCAGTTTGAAACTGATACCGAATTAGTTTTTCAGGTCGACTTCCTTGATAATGCGCGCCGGAATACCCCCGACAATTGTGTTGGCCGGAACATCACGATTCACTACGGCTCCTGCTGCGATAATAGCGCCATCGCCAATATTCACACCTTGTGTAATTGTCACATTAGCACCTACCCAGACATTCTTGCCAAGAGTGATAGGAGCTAGATGCAGATTACCACGGTGCCTAGGATTTTGATCGTGATTAAGTGTCGCCAATACTACATTGTGACCGATGAGACAATGATCTCCAATGGTAATCCCACCTTGATCCTGAAAACAACAACCAGAATTGATAAAAACATCTTCGCCAAATTGTGTATTGATACCACAATCTGTAGAAAAAGGCGGAAAAATTCGCAGGCTATCTGGTATAGGACGCCCAGAAAGTTCACGCAGTAAGTCGATAATTTCTGCAGGCGTGTGGTAGCTACCATTTATTTGACTAGTAATTTTTAGTGCTCTTTGGCTGAAGTTGTGAAATTCCTGTCCTAAGTCCGAACCTGCCTCCACCAGTGATGTCTGGTTGAGTCGGTTGCGAAAAGTGGTAATATCCATAACCTAATCTCCTCTACTATCTTCAATTGCGATTTAATGACGGGACACAAGCGATTTAATAGGTTCAAAAGTCCTGCGGTGAATCGAAGTAACCCCCAGCTTATCCAAACCAGCCAGATGCCCTTTGGTCCCATAACCCGCATTCTTGGCAAAACCATAACCAGGAAATTGCTTATCATAATTCGCCATTAGGCGATCACGTGTTACCTTAGCAACAATGGAGGCTGCCGCGATCGAGAGACTGTTGGCGTCACCCTTGATAATAGCAGTCTGTTCAATCCCAGTATCCAATGTCATAGCATCAATCAGCAGGTGTTGAGGCTGAAGCCCAAGTTCAGTAACGGCATCCGCCATAGCCAACTTCGTAGCTTCATAAATGTTAATACGGTCAATGACTTCATTATTTTGTAGTCCAATACCAACAGCTAAAGCCTGCTTTACTACCTGCCTGTAAAGTATTTCATGTTGGGACTTGGGGATTTTCTTACTGTCATTAAGACCCGTGATTTTACAGTTAGGGGGCAAAATAACCGCCGCAGCTACAACAGGCCCAGCCAAGGGCCCACGGCCAACCTCGTCAATACCAGCAATAAGCTCTATTCCCTTAGCATAAAGAGCACGTTCATAAGTCAGCATCTGCTCCAAGCGCTCCGCTTCCTGAATCTGCGCTTTCAACGCTTTTCGATGCTTATGGACAGCTGCCTGAACACCGGAACGCTTATCGTGAGCCAACTCGGTAAAAATAACGTCATTTAAATCATTAACAGTGGCCAGTTCAGCCTTGATTTCCTTAATCGTTGCCATTGTTATCACTAACCCTATCTAAGGTGTACCGTCCTAATTTGCCATCACGCACCTCCTTGACAAAAAAGTTGTAAAAGCGATCATAATCGTCACGAAAACCTAGTTTTTTCGTCATCTCCATGATAATATCCGGTTCATCTTCAGACAAATCAATGCCCTTAAAATGCTCCAACAAGCGTTCAGGATAATAAGTCTTAAAGTAGTTAAGTCCAAAAATTGTCACCTCATCCATAGGCAACAAATTATCCTTAATTGCCCCAGTCAGAGCCAATTTTAAACCAACTAACTGGTCTTCAAACTTAGGCCAAAGAATACCAGGTGTATCGAGAATTTCTAAATCTTTATTGGTCCTGAGCCACTGCTGCCCCTTGGTAACACCTGGTTTATTCCCAACAACTGCAATCTTTTTCCCCGCTAGACGGTTCATCAAGGTAGATTTACCAACATTAGGAATTCCAATAATCATAGTACGCAAGGTTTCCCTTTTAATACCACGTTTTTGTAAGCGTTCGATTTTTGCTGACATCAATCGTTTAGCAGCATCCGTCAACTTCTTAACCGTCGACTGCTCCTTAGCATTAATCAACAAGGTCAGAATTCCCTGCTTGCCATAGTACTCCTGCCATTCTTTAATAATAGCAGGATCAGCTAAATCTACTTTATTTAAAACCAGAAGTTTGGGCTTATCGCCGACAATTTTATTGAGCATAGGATTTTGACTGGATAGGGGTAGCCTTGCATCCACTAATATCGTTACAAAATCTACAAATTTAAGATTCTCCTGAACTTGCCGTCGAGCCTTGGACATGTGTCCAGGAAACCATTGAATAGTCGTCATCTGTTTCCTCAGTTAATTCTAATAATAGTCTTATTATACCTGAATATTCCTAAAAAATGCAGGGCAGTAATTTTAAAATCCTGTTAAAAAGATTAAAAAAAGAGCAGGAGAAGCTGCCATTTTCCGATAATCTCTTTCTTTATTTCCCTATTTGAAAGCTTTAGCTGCTGCTTTAGTTATGTTACAAACAAAAATAAATTTTCTTGGCTATTAATCTATTTACGTTTGAAGCAACTTATTTATTCAAAATCATTAAACATTTTAGTAGCTTAATACTTTTTTAAGAGATTGACTGGATAGCCATGAAGTTGCCCCAGTTGTTGAAAAGCAATGAAACCTATCGCAGCAGGAGGCAAGCTCCCTCCACCAGTTCTTATAATACTCACTAGTAGCTTCTGCACTCATGAAAAGTTAGAGCTAGACTAAGGACAGCACATTGCTATCTCGCCCCATGATACTAGATTTAATTGAGTAGATAGTCCAGCTATCAAGTCTCGCAGAGTCATAGATCATCTTTCAATAAAAGGCCAACCAAAATACCAAGAAAGAGCACACCTGATACATCTCTGCTTAATTATAGAGCCTTGCTTCTACAAGAATAGCATTGAGCTACAAGTTTCTCCTTGCTTTTCCTAATTCTGAGCAAGAAAGAACGGTATTAGCGGTTCTGCACCCTACATTTAACCTAAACTCACTTAATTGAACTGCTCCTATTGTACGTCAAAATAAATTGCGTTACAATAAGATTATAGAAAAACTGTACGGGGACAGATTATGACTAGCAAATTTGAAATGATTATCCAAACTATTCTTCAGAGAATTGAGGAAGGAATCCTGAAAAAAGGAGACAAACTTCCATCAATCCGTCAACTCAGTCAAGAATTTAACTGCAGCAAAGATACAGCCCAGCGGGCCCTTTTTGAACTTAAATTCCAAAAGCTCATCTATGCTGTTCCTAAGAGCGGCTACTATGTGCTAGAGGGATTGGGACAAGAGGATGACACTCCTCCCATAACTATTAGTTTGGAAGACTACAATAATCGTGCTTACCAAGACTTTAAAACTTGTCTGTCAGAAACCTTGGTAGGACGGGAAACGTACCTTTTTAACTACTACCACCAGCAGCAAGGACTGACTGAACTGCTAAAATCCTTGCAGCAGCATCTCTTTGAACGCGACATCTATACTAAAACCAATCAGCTGGTTGTTACTTCAGGAACTCAGCAAGCCCTCTATATCTTATCACAAATGGCCTTCCCAAATAAGAAATCCACCATTCTCCTAGAGCAGCCCACTTACCACCGCATGAATACTTTAGTTAGACAGCAAGGCTTGGATTATAAAACTATTGAAAGGCATTTTAACAGTTTGGATCTTCAGAAATTGGAAGAGCTCTTTAAACATCAAGCCATTAAATTTTTTTATACCATTCCTCGCATCTCCAACCCTCTGGGACTTTCTTACAATTCTCAAGAAAAAGAGCGACTAGTCGAATTGGCCCAGCGTTATGATGTCTACATTATTGAGGATGATTATATGGGAGATTTTACAAAAACAGGTGATTTGCCTCTACACTACTATGATACGCATGAGCGCGTTATCTACTTGAAATCCTTTTCCACGACACTTTTTCCAGCTCTACGCTTAGGGATGTCTGTTCTTCCTCAAGCTCTTATGCCTGGCTTTCTTGCTTATAAAAAACTCATGGACTATGATACCAGTTTAATTATGCAAAAAGCCTTATCACTTTACTTAGATAATGGTATGTTCGCAAAAAATCTCAATAGTCTCAAGCATTTTTTCCATACCCGCCTAGCAAATGCTCGATCACTCTGCCAAGCCTTACCAGAAGATCTGGGCTATCAGATAGGCCCTAAATTCCTTAGCATTGCTCTTCCAAGTGCAAAACTCCCTATTTTTAAACAAGCCCACATCCCTGTTATTAATCCTAATAACCAAATAGAATCAGCCCCTCTCCCCTACCTCTATCTAGCCAACGACGAAACCCTTGCTTCTAATATTGAAAAACTAATCAAACTCTATCAAAAAGCCTAAGGCAGTTTCAATTCTTCCTTAGGCTTCTTCTATTTTATTTTAACTTTTCAAAACGCAGATGCACAGCAATTTGATCGCCATAACCGTTTCGCTCTAGGTCACGCTGTAAGCGATAGGAAATATAATGTTCTGCAATATTGATATAACCCGCATCCATGAGACGATTTTCAACTTGCGACTGTACCATACTGATAGTCGGACGGTCAGCATGGGCTTCTTCCAAATCAATCACAACTTTCTTAGTCACTTCTGCTAAATCCTGACGAAGCTTGTCGTCAAGAACATAAACAGACTGAGCAGCCTTAAGCATGGCTTGATAGATTTTATCCGGATCAAATTCAACAACCTGACCGCTGCGTTTGGTAATTTGCATTAAATCGCCTCTTTTCCTTTTAATCTTAACTACATTATGCGGGTGTTAAGCCTATTTGTCAAGCTTTTTGCCCCATATCCACTTTAGTAATCTGGGCGCACTACACCTGTCACGGTCTGACGCGTTGCCTCAATGTCCTCTTCTAAAACAACCTTGATAATTCGCTTAGCTTCATCTGGAGTACAAGCAACTAAAGGCAGGCGCAAAGGACCGACCTCAAAACCAAGGTGATTGAGAACAGCCTTAACAGGTGCTGGGCTCGGCACTGAAAAGAGAGCATTGACCTTAGGAATAAATTTACGCTGGATACTTGCTGCCTTTACAATAGCGCTGTGTTCAATCGCCTGCAGCATCTCATACATCTCATCTCCGTTGGTGTGAGAGGCAACAGATATGACACCATCAGCACCAATATTCATAGCGTGGAAGGCTTCACCGTCTTCACCTGTATAAACCAAAAAATCATCAGGTTTATGCTCAATGAGATAGGCCATATTATCAAGGCTCGTACACTCTTTCACTCCGATAATATTGGGATGCTCAGCTAGGCGAAGCATAGTATCCGGCGCCATCTCGACAACAACACGGCCGGGAATATTATAGATGATAATGGGTAAATCACTAGCATCAGCAATAGCTTTGAAATGCTGATACATTCCTTCTTGTGAAGGTTTATTATAGTAAGGGACAATCGCCAAACCAGCCGCGAATCCTCCAAAAGCTGCGACTTCTTTAGCAAAATCAACAGAATCGCGGGTATCATTCGTACCAACACCGGCAATCAAAGGCACGCGCCCTTTAACAATATCTTGAACAGCCTTGAAGAGCTCCAACTCCTCATCATGGGTTAAGGTTGGACTTTCGGCTGTTGTACCCGCTAAAAGGATCCCTTCAGTATGATGGGCCAGAAGATGCTCTACAAGACCTGGCAAAGCATCAAAATTAATAGAGCCATCCGAATTAAACGGCGTAATCATAGCCGTAATCAGTTTTGCTTGTCTTAATTGTTCAATAGACATAACATTCCTATTCCTTTCCTCTTAAATCTAGGATAATACAAAATGAGGTTGAGAAAAAATTACCTAGGCAATGGTAGTAACTGTAAATCTCTACTACAAGGATATCCAGGCTAAGAAAGCTAGATAACCAAGCAAGCGCTTGAGCATACCTGATTGCCCTCCTATAGCCAAAGACCAGTCCCATTGCGAGACTGGCTTGGACAAATAATTACTTCAATTCAAATTTTAAATCTCTTGTTGGACGAACCAAGCCGCGTTCATGCAAGCTTTCTGCAATTTGCACGGAATTCCAAGCAGCTCCCTTGAGAAGATTGTCAGAAACGACCCACATATGAATGCCTTTTTCAGCATCCAAGTCTTTACGAATACGGCCGACAAAGGTATCGCGTGAACCTACCGCATTGACCGCCTGCGGGTAAATTTGGTTGGCTACATCATCTTCAAGAACAGCACCAGGGAAAGCCGCAATGGCAGCTTTAACCTCTTCGATCGGCGCTTCTTCTTTTGTTTCAATATAAACAGACTCTGAGTGAGCCATCAAAACAGGAATGCGCACACAGGTTGCAGAGACTGCAATGGCATCATCTTCCATAATTTTCTTGGTCTCATTGGTCATCTTCATTTCTTCGTAGGTATAGTCATTTTCGGTAAATACATCGATCTGCGCTAGGGCATTAAAGGCAATTGGATAGTGCTTTTTGTCACCACCAGCTGGCAGAATATGAGCCTCCACGTCCTTAGCCTTCCTACCGTCGTTTAAAACCTCACGTAATTCACGTTCTGTCTCATTGATAGCCGATTGCCCTGCACCTGAAACGGCTTGGTAAGTGGAAACAATAATACGTTCTAACCCCCATTTCTGACGGACAGGCTCTAAAGCTACCATCATCTGAATAGTCGAGCAGTTAGGGCAGGCAACAATGCCATTGTGAGCTTCCAAGGCATGGGCATTAACCTCGGGAACAACTAAAGGAACATCAGGGTTTTGACGGAAATACGAGGTATTGTCCACTACTACAGCTCCTGCCTTAACAGCATAAGGGGCAAACTTAGCCGATACAGAACCTCCAGCCGAAAATAGGGCGATATCAACTCCTTCAAAGGAGTCTTCTGTCGTCAATTCCACCGTAATATCCTGTTCTTTATATTGTAGAACTTTGCCCGCTGATCGACTGGAAGACAAGAGGCGTACCTTATCGATTGGCAAGGTAGACGCTTCTAACTGCTGAATCATACGTGTTCCCACGGCACCTGTAGCACCGACAATCGCTACTGTATATCCCATAAGTTTAGACCTTTCTGAATGAACAACGTTCATAATTTTCTAAAAATTTATAGTACCTCTTATTATACACCTTTTCCAAAGGAATGAAAAGGGGCAAAATAGATTAGTCAGAACCCAGCTCATCTACTTCAAGCTGGATAAATCGTCACTAAAGAATACGTACAAAGCATCAATGATTGGAAACGCAAAATCTTACTAACTAAGAGCTTAGAGAGGGATTCTCTGACTTCTTCCCTCTAGAAAAGTCAGTTTGAATCCATAAAAAAATCCCCTGCTAAAAAGCAGGAGATAAGGGCACTGTTTCAAGCGTGATAGAATGGTTCACACAGACTATCAAGGTCCGCTCCTTGCGTTAATGACCTCCCTAGCGTCCATGGTCTTCAGACCATATCGACTCATCGCATATGCCTATTATAACACAGCCTAAAGTTTAGAGCAAGGGGGCAATAGTCTTGACCACAGCTCCAATGGCCTTGACAGAAAACGGTAGGTCACTCAAAGTCTCAACAGTCACTTGACGGCACTGTTTTAAGGTATCTTGAAAATCACGCTCAATCTTAGGAATTTCCGACGAGTGATAGAGATAAGCCGAGCATTCAAAATGGTGGTAAAGACTGCGGTAGTCCAGATTGATAGTGCCAACTGTTGCTCTTGTATTATCAGCGACAAAGACTTTTGCATGAACAAATCCAGGATCGTATTCGAAGATTTTGACACCAGAATCCATGAGAGATTTGTAATAAGTCTTAGCTAGATAATAAGGAATAACCTTATCAGGAATCCCTGGCATAATAATCTTGACATCTACCCCCCGCTCAGCTGCGAACTTGAGTGCATGCTCCATTTCACTGTCCAAAATCAAGTAAGGAGTCATAATATGCACATAATCGCGCGCTTGGTTGAGAATATCGATGTAGACATTCTCCCCTACTTTCTCATCATCCAAAGGCGAATCACCATAAGGCATAATAAAACCATCTGTTGGAAGGTGAAGCTCGTGATCCCCCAGGTATTGCTTGACTTCGGTCGTCTTTTCAATTGCTCCCCACATCTGCAGAAAGAGGATTGTGAAAGTGTCGACAGCCTGACCCCTAATCATAATCGCTGTATCCTTCCAGTGGCCAAACCGCTCAACTTCATTGATATACTCATCCGCTAGATTAACACCGCCTGTAAAGGCCACTTCACCGTCAATCACAACAATCTTACGATGATCCCGATAATTATAATAGGTTGATAGAAATGGCGACAAAGGGGCAAAAGACTTGGCTTTGATACCTAATTTTTCTAGGCGTTTACTGTAATCGAAACTCAAAGTAGTCATTTCAATCATTCCATCATACATAACCCGTACTTCTACACCTTCGGTGACCTTCTCTTCTAGAATAGAAAGAATTTCCCCCCACATGAGGCCCTCATCAATAATGAAGTATTCCATAAAAATATAATGCTTAGCCTGACGCAGCTGCTTTTTCAGCTCAGCGAACTTAGCTTCACCTGATGGAAAGTAGGTGGCTAGACTGTTCTTATAAATGGGGTAATGATTATCGGCAAAATTGAGATAATTCGCCAAGTTGTAGGCGGTACTGTGAGATGTCCTCAGCTCCGCTAATACAGATTCATTTTGATGCAAATAGGGAATCGTCTTGTTGATGTTGCTCTTGATTTGACGCTTCATATTTGTAAATCCCCAGTCGATCTTAGTATAGAGTAAAAAGAGACTTCCTAAAATCGGCAAGGGAATAACCACCAACATCCAAGTGAGTTTAGCAGTACTGTCCATCCGACTGTTAACCAGATAAAGTACAGAAACAATTGCAATAATAGCATCAACAACTTCGATATGGATACGATAATCTGCAAACCAAACGTAAGTCGCTGCAATAACATATAATTGCAGAATAAGTAATAAAATAATAACGGTGGTGCGGCTAAAAATACCCCTCAGGAGACTCCTACGCCCCCTGTCCAACAAACGTACTGTTTTATTTGAATCGTCTATAATAATCTCCCCTTTCACAATAATAACGTGAATTTATTATACCACAAGATCGGCTTAAAAAAATGGGAGTGGGACAAAAATCGTAATTTCGCAGAAATCGATTTTGTGATCCCACCCCCGCATATCTCAAAAAGTCTAGGAGGTCTTTTAAGGTTGGAAATAAGTCGAATAAAATTCAGCTCATCCCTAGGGATAGGGATATATTGAGCAACGTCTTTGCTTTTATGGCCAACCTAAAAAATTCAGTGGACTGTTTCAGCTATCGCCTGCAGACCAAGAGATGAAAACTTAATCAGTTGCTGTATCAAGCTGCTATAACTTTAAATAACAATGTTGAAAGCTTTTACCCACTCTCATTTCCTATAGATTAAAAACATCATTTAAATTCTCTGCCATCGTTGGGTGGGTAAAAATTTGCTTTTGGAAATAAGTATAAGGAATATGGTTATCCATAGCCATGGTAATCAGATTAATCAGTTCGTGTGCTTCTTGTCCAAATAAGGTAGCACCTAAAATTTCTTGACTGTCTGCATCAACAACAACCTTATACATACCACGTAAGTCGCCATTGACATGACCGCGAGGCATTCCGGCAACTGGCAAGCTGTTAGCCTTGTAGTTCAGTCCCTTCTCCTTGGCTGTTGCCTCGTCAATACCGACACGTGCCAAAGGAGGATTGATAAAGGTAGCATTAGGAACATGATGTCGGTTGCGTCTAGAGTAACTACTGTCACCGTTTAAGTAGCCATAGACAATACGGAAATCATCCAGAGAAACATAGGTAAACTGCAAGCCGCCATTGACATCTCCTACCGCAAAAACATTGGGTACAGAAGTCTGACAAAAGTCATCCACCTCAATAGCCCCACGCTCAGTCAGGACAATATCAGTATTCTCTAAGCCAAGCTTATCTGTATTTGGCCGCCGCCCTGTTGCATGAAGAACAGCATCATATTCAAAATCACCGAGTTCTGTCGTAATAACAACAGCCTGTCCGCGGTTGGAAACGTTAGAAATGACCGTCCCCAGTTGGAATTGAACTCCCTGTTCTTCCATATATCCCTGTGCCATATGTGAAAGCTCCGCTTCCTCACGCGCAAAGATACGCTTCTGGGGATCAAAAACGGTTACCTGACTTCCCAACTGCGCATAAATATTGGCAAATTCCAGTCCAATATTACCACCGCCGATAATGCCCAAACGTTTAGGCTGCTCTTTAAGATTTTGAATACCAGTACTATCATAGACTTGTTCTGCCTCTGATAACCCTGCAATCGGAAGAAGATTGGGAACAGAGCCGGTATTAATAACAATAACCTCTGCTGTTAATAGCTTCGTTTCAGAACCGCTGGTAATTTCGATAACCTTATTGGCCACAAACTTTGCGCTGGCATTGTAAACATCAGCAGTCGGCGCCCCATCTAGCATAGCGAAATTTTTTGCCCGCAAACGTTCGACCACTGCTGTTTTCTCGGCCATAGCTTCAGTAAAATCATGTCCCATCTGCGTCGCATGAACCAAAACCTTTGTCGGAATACAACCGATATTGATACAGGTACCACCATACATGGTCGCATCTTTTTCAACCATGGCTACAGACTTTCCCTGACCAGCAAGCTTAGCTGCCAGAGTTTTACCGGCCTTCCCAAAGCCAATAACAATAACATCATAGGTTTGCATAAAAAATCCTCCATAAAATAATGGGGGTTGCTAAGTTCAGCAGAACCACAGCAGCTGGTAACCAATGCTTGCGCAATAGATACCACCTAAAGCAAGACCACAATAAAACTTGGCACGCTCCACCCCCATATAGACACACTCTCTATGAAAATCTCGAATACTCAGTTGATACAGCGCAGTTTGTATTGAGATACAGCAAGCCGATACCATCAGCGTATGGTCTGGATTATCAAGGAGCACCAATTTGTTAAAATTATTACGATCCTATTTTATCAAGCTTCATGGCTATTTGTCTCAATTCCGCTACGTAAAAAGCCACAGCCTTACGCCTGCGACTCCTTTTTATTTAGTTAACTTTCGTAACATTAGCAGCTTGAGGTCCGCGCTGACCTTGCTCGGTATCAAATGCTACTGCCTGACCCTCTTCTAGGGTCTTAAAACCATCACCTTGAATAGCTGAAAAATGTACGAAAACATCTTCACCTGATTCACTAGTAATAAAGCCAAATCCTTTATCAGAATTAAACCATTTCACAGTTCCTTGTGTCATAACCGCACTTCCTTTCCTCTTTACTCGTAATAAACCTAGAGGCCAGAGGTAAGCAACTACATGACTCAAAACTTAATACTCCATCTAGTCTAACCTTTTAATTAATAAAAGTCAAAGATTTACCTCTTTTAGCAACCGATATCGTAAAAACTATGGGGCCCAGCTCTTAAAACAATCCCAGCGGCGTACCGTCTTCTGCCACATCCATATTGAGAGCTGCAGGCTGTTTAGGCAAACCTGGCATGGTCATCACATCACCTGTCAGAGCGACGATAAAGCCAGCACCAGTCTTAGGAACAAATTCACGAATAGAAATCTCAAAATCATCCGGCGCTCCTAACAGAGCTGGATTATCAGAGAAACTATACTGCGTCTTAGCCATACAAACAGGCAGTTTATCCCAGCCCAGATCAACAAATTGCTTCAGTTGAGTTCTGGCTTTCTTTTCAAAGACGACCTTACGACCGCCGTAAATCTTGGTAACAATTGCTTTAATTTTTTCTTCTAAACGATCATCGTCACGATAGAGACTTTGGTAATCGGCCCGCTCCTGCTCAACAGTCTTAATGACAGCTCGAGCAAGTTCAAGTCCGCCATTTGCACCATTAGCCCAGACACTAGCCAACTCAACCGCTGCACCAATACTATCACAAAGCTCCTTCACAGCAGCAATCTCCGCTGATGTATCTGAGACAAATTCATTGATGGCCACAACAGCTGGCAAACCAAATTTACGTATGTTTTCCACATGACGTTTGAGGTTGGCAAAGCCCGACTTGACAGCTTCAACATTCTCTTTAGCAAGCTCTGCTTTGGTCACACCGCCGTGCATCTTGAGGGCGCGAACAGTAGCTACAATAACTACCGCATCTGGTTGCGTTGGCAAATTAGGAGTCTTAATATTTAGAAATTTCTCTGCACCGAGATCAGCCCCAAATCCGGCCTCAGTCACCGTATAATCAGCCAGTCCTAAAGCTGTCGATGTCGCTAAAACAGAATTACAGCCATGGGCAATATTGGCAAAAGGTCCTCCATGAACCAAGGCAGGAGTACCGTATATCGTTTGGACAAGGTTAGGTTTAATGGCATCCTTTAAAATTAAGGTCAGAGCACCTTCAACCTTTAAATCTCTGACATAAACGGGACTGCGGTCAAAGCGATAGCCAATTACAATGTTGGAAAGGCGTTTTTTAAGATCCTGCACATCTGTCGCTAAACACAAGATAGCCATAATCTCTGAGGCTACCGTAATATCGAAGCCATCCTCACGCGGAACTCCATTGATTGGACTTCCAAGTCCGACTGTTACATGGCGAAGGGCACGATCATTGAGGTCGACCACACGCTTCCAAATGATACGACGCTGGTCGATACCCAGCGCATTTCCCTGATGCAGGTGGTTATCAATCAAGGCCGATAGAGCATTATTAGCCGTTGTGATGGCGTGCATATCTCCTGTAAAGTGCAGATTGATGTCTTCCATGGGTAAAACTTGAGCATAGCCGCCGCCAGCAGCACCACCCTTGATTCCCATCACTGGTCCCAGTGATGGTTCACGCAGGGCAATCATAGTTTTCTTACCAATTTTATTAAGAGCATCTGCTAGCCCGATTGTGATCGTTGATTTTCCTTCACCAGCCGGGGTGGGATTAATGGCCGTCACTAAGATCAACTTCCCTGGTGAATTAGCCTTTACTGCCTGTATTTTATCAAAGGAAAGCTTGGCCTTGTACTTACCGTATAATTCTAAATCATCGGTATCAATACCGACCTGTTCAGCAATTTCAGCAATTGGTTTCAACTCTACACCCTGAGCAATTTGGATATCAGATTTCATAGTGACTCCCTTAAAGATTGTTATGACTTTATTATAGCAGAGCTAGACAAAAAACGCATTTTTCAAAAAAATTAATAAATTAATGTTCGGAAATAACTGGTATTATCTGCATCCGATAGGGAAAACTCTTACAGGATGCTCCACTTAGCGCCTAAATTTGCTAGGAGCTGTAGCGAAAGAATTATTAATTGTTTATTAGAAGGTTACACAGTTTCCTAATATTTGTAAGATATTGGTTAATATCGCAATAGAACTCAAAAATGACCTTAATTAGTTCGTAAGACGCCCCTGCTATACTAGGCACCACTAATTACTAAGGAGCGACAGCGGTATGATCAAAGAATTGCAAACTACTTTTAAACGGATTGAAACCAAGTACATGGTTAATAAAGAGCAATTAGGTGCTTTAATCAAGGACCTAAAAATTTATCTGGTAGAGGACGACTATCCAACTTCAACTATTACTAATATTTATTTTGACAACGGTAATTTTGAAATTATTAAGGACTCTATCGCCCACAGACACAATCGTGAAAAGATTCGTCTGCGCACCTATATTTCTAACCCGCAGCCAGACAGCCAGGTCTTTTTGGAAATTAAGAAAAAAGATTCCGAAGGTATCGGGCATAAATTCCGTTTGGTTTCCAATCCACTGTCTGCAATAAAACTTATTACTCAAGGAATTTCTGATGAACACATCACAGATCCCCACATTGTGGAAGAAATCCATACCCTGCGTGAACGCTATAAAAATCTTATCCCCCGTATGTTTATCTACTACGATCGTTACTCACTTAAAGAAAAGCACACCATCAAAGGCTACCCCTATACAAAGATACGCGTCACTATTGATCAGCATATTACCTACCGTGATGAACACGTCACTATGTTTGAAGGGCATCATGGCTATCCTCTTTTGGATGACAATCAGGTCATTATGGAAATCAAAGCTCCAGGTAATATGCCTGAATGGCTTCAGTCCATTCTCGACAAATACGGCATCAAGGAATGCCATTTTTCAAAATATAATACTGCCTATCATAAATCACAGGGACTTCCCATTAACCCTACTTAAACTCTAAAGGAGAACAGTATGTTAGCAACTTTATTTAATTCAGTATTCCCAACAGATAAAACCCCCTCCGTTAATGCTAGTATGCTGGTTTTAGCCATTTTAGTCAGTCTGATTTTAGGAAGCTGTCTGTCTTGGGTCTACAAATACCGTACTCTTTATACACGAGAATTTGTCGTGACACTAACCCTGCTTCCCAGCCTTATAACGCTCGTTATTTTTCTGGTCAACGGCAATCTAGGAACCAGTGTTGCCGTCGCAGGAACCTTTAGCTTGATCCGATTTCGTTCTGCGACCAGTGGCTCACGTGAACTGCTTGCGATTTTTCTATCCATGATTATCGGCCTAGCTTCGGGTATGGGATTCCTTGTGTTAGCAAGCATTTTTACCCTTTTTCTTCTGTTTATCTGGTTTGTATTAGAACGCACAAAAGCTATCTCAGACAGTCAAACACGGCGGCTCTTAACTCTGACAGTGACTCAGCAACCTGATATCGAAAGTAAACTACTGGCTGTTTTTAAAAAGCTCTGTACCACCTATGACTTGATTTCTCTCGCCAGTAGCCAGCAAGACGAGAAATTGCATTTAGTATATGAAGTCGATCTTAAGTCTGACGTACACGATTTTGAGCTTAACCAAACACTTTTAAAGAGCATCGGCGGACTTGATGTTACTATCAGCAAAAAGGCTAAAAAGAAAAAAAATCTCTAATTTTTCAATATATCAACTTGGTCAATTTGGCCAAGTTTTTATATAAAAATTTTCTTCAATTCCTTCACCTATACAATCACACCAACCTCGTACAGAACCGCGGTTCTCGCGGGCTAAATCATTTACAAATATTAGGTAATTTTGTACAATACAGCTATGAAAATTTTGATAACATCGGGAGGAACCTCTGAGGCTATTGATTCAGTTCGTAAGATTACTAATCAGTCCACAGGTTCACTTGGTAAAGTGATAGCTGAGTGCTTTTTAAAAGCGGGACACGAGGTCACTTTGGTTACCGTCAAATCTGCTATCAAACCTGCCAAACATCCTAAACTAACAATTCATGAAATTACTAACGTTTCTTCTTTAATAAATGTATTAGAACCTTTAGTTAAAAGCCAAGATGTTTTCATTCACAGTATGGCTGTATCAGATTACACACCGGTTTACATGACTGGCTTAGCAGAACTACAGTCAGTAAGCGACCCAGAACAACTCTTAAACAAACAAAATCAAGAAGCTAAAATCTCCAGCAAAGCTGATTATCAGGTACTTTTCTTGGCTAAAACCCCAAAGGTTATCAGCCTGATTAAGTCTTGGAACCCAGCTATCAGGCTCGTAGGTTTTAAACTCTTAGTAGATGCCCCCCATGAAGAACTGATTGCAGTTGCTCGTGAGAGCCTGATTAAGAATCATGCTGATTATATTCTTGCCAATGACCTTAATGATATTGGTTTTAATAAGCATGTAGGCTATTTGGTCTCTGAGACTGAGGAGTTTAGAGCAGATACCAAAGAGGCTATTGCTGCTCTAATTTTAGAAAGGGTAACACATGACTAAAACTATTTTACTAGCTATTTCGGGTTCTATTTCAGCCTACAAATCGGCTGATTTAACCAGTCAGCTAAAAAAATTAGGTTACAATGTGCAGATTATAATGTCAGAGGCAGCTACCAAGTTTATCACACCGCTGACCTTGCAAGTGCTGTCCAAAAATCCGGTCTATACCGATGTTATGGAAGAGAAGGTAGCAGACCGTATCAATCATATTGAGCTTGGTAAAGAGACTGATCTCTTTATTCTGGCTCCGGCTTCTGCTAACACTATCGCCAAGCTGGCTAACGGTTTAGCAGACAGCATGATCACCGCAACGGCCCTTGCACTCCCAAACGATCTTCCTAAATTCATAGCCCCAGCTATGAATACAAAAATGTATGACAACCCTTTAACTCAGCGTAATCTATCTATTTTAAATGAGATTGGCTATCAAGAAATTCAGCCACGGTCCAGTCTGTTAGCCTGCGGCGATATCGGTCGCGGTGCCCTAGCTGAACTGTCAGATATTATAGAAGTCATCGAGGAGGCTCTAGATGAATCAGAAAAATAAATCGCGTCAAGTTGCACAGATTTCACTGCTTTTAGCAACAATGGTTGTTATTGAATTTATCAGCCAGATGATATTTGCAGCCTTTCCACTTCCTATTAAACCAAGCATTACTTCTATCCCTGTTATTATAGCCTCTATTATTTACGGTCCTAAAATCGGCGCCACTCTCGGTGGCTTCATGGGAATAATGAGTGTTGTTCGCAACAGCATCATCATACTTCCAACCAGCTACCTCTTCTCTCCCTTTGCACCCGATGGTAACTGGCGATCCTTGATCATTGCCCTGCTTCCACGTATCCTAATCGGTATTTTTCCTTATTTTATCTATAAAGTATTATCCACTCGTACAGGACTGTTCCTTTCAGGACTATCCGGAGCTCTGACCAATACCGTTTTTGTCTTTCTAGGAATTTATCTTCTCTTCTCGGGGGTGTATTCCGGCAATATCCAAACACTTCTAGCTGCTGTTTTCACTAACAATGCTATTGCTGAAATGTTGATCGCGGCTGTAGTTACAACTGCTACAGTACCTGTACTTCAGCGCTTAAAATATTAACTATTACACTTCTTCATCGCATCAGCATTGATCAGTGCTGATGCTTTTTAATGCCCGAACATGACTTAAAACAAGGGGCAACAAAACCTTGGTTTTAAGGCACATACTCTGATGACTTTGTCATACCCACAAAATTATGTAAGTTATCAGATGATCTATAAGAAATCAGCAACTCAAAGGATTTAAATTCTCTCACTTTTCTATTTGTTGCTAAGGTAACAATCAATCACCCTGCCAAACTGCTCGTTCAAATCAACTAATAAAAGCAGACTGTCCTCCCGCTCTTGCTAAGAGAAAGAGAATGTGAAAGGCGCTTTCCCTATGATATCGCGGGGAGCAGTGAATATGACCCCACGCTTAGTGGCTTTCCCCAATCTTGAAGTCATCCTGCTGATATGATATAATGAAAGCGGTTAAAAATATAGAGGAGGCAATCATGACTTATACTGAAAACTATCAAAAATGGCTTAATTTTACGGCTCTTCCTGACTATCTCCGCGACGAACTCGTCAGCATGGATGAAAAGACCAAGGAGGACGCTTTTTATACTAACCTCGAGTTTGGAACCGCCGGTATGCGCGGCATTATTGGTGCCGGTACTAACCGTATCAACATCTACGTGGTACGTCAGGCCACCGAAGGCTTAGCCAAACTTATCGAAACAAAGGGGGATGCTACTAAACAGCGTGGTGTTGCTATTGCCTATGATTCTCGCCACTTTTCCCCAGAATTTGCTTTTGAATCGGCTCAAGTACTGGCACAGCACGGTATCAAGTCCTATGTTTTTGAAAGTCTCCGTCCTACACCTGAACTATCGTTCGCTGTCCGCCACCTTGGAGCCTTTGCTGGCATCATGGTAACTGCCAGTCACAATCCTAAACAATTCAATGGCTATAAAGTGTACGGTGAAGATGGTGGTCAGATGCCGCCAGCCGATGCTGATGCCCTGACTGATTTTATCCGTTCAATTGATAATCCTTTTGATATTCAGTTGGCTGAACTTGAAACTTCTAAGGAAGCAGGCCTTATCACAGTCATTGGTGAAGATGTTGACAAGGAATATCTTAAAGAAGTCAAAGCTGTCAATATTAACCAAAATCTTATTGATGAGTACGGCAAGGATATGAAGATTGTCTACACACCTCTGCATGGTACAGGTGAAATGTTGACTCGCCGCGCGCTAGCTCAGGCTGGTTTCGACTCTGTTCAGGTTGTCGAAGCTCAGGCGGTCGCTGACCCTGATTTTTCAACAGTTAAATCGCCAAATCCTGAAAACCAATCAGCCTTTGCTCTAGCTGAAGATTTGGGACGTCAGGCTGATGCTGATGTTTTGGTGGCTACTGACCCCGATGCAGACCGTCTCGGTGTTGAAATTCGTCAAGTTGATGGCTCTTATCTTAATCTAACAGGCAACCAAATCGGTGCCTTGATTGCTAAGTATATTTTAGAGGCTCATAAAACAGCTGGCACTCTGCCTGCTAATGCTGCTCTAGCTAAATCAATCGTATCGACCGAATTGGTCACCAAGATTGCTGAAAGTTACGGAGCTACCATGTTCAATGTCCTAACTGGCTTCAAATTCATCGCTGAAAAGATTCAGGAATTTGAGGACAAACATAATCACACTTATATGTTTGGCTTTGAAGAAAGTTTCGGCTATCTGATTAAACCGTTTGTACGCGATAAAGACGCTATTCAAGCTGTCCTCATTGTCGCTGAAATCGCGGCCTACTATCGCTCTCGGGACATGACCTTAGCAGACGGTATCGCTGAAATCTACAAAGAATATGGCTACTATGCAGAGAAAACTATCTCTGTTACCCTTTCAGGTGTTGATGGCGCATCTGAAATCAAGAAAATCATGGATAAATTTCGCAAGGATGCTCCTAAGCAATTTAACCATACCGATATTGTTAAGACAGAGGATTTCCTTGAGTTAACAGCGACCAGTCAAGAGGGTGTCGTTGAAAAATTGACCACTCCGCCTAGCAATGTCCTCAAATATAGCCTAGCAGATGACGCTTGGATTGCCGTACGCCCATCTGGTACCGAACCAAAAATTAAATTTTATATTGCTACAGTCGGTACTTCTCAAGAAGATGCTAAAACTAAAATCGCAGCAATTGAGTCTGAAATCAATGCCTTCGTTGGTTAACTTGATTAGATCAAATCTTAGACAAGAAAAGGGTCTCCTATCCGGAAACCCTTTTTAACTTACAATCTTACGATATATAGAAAAACTTATTTCTTATTTATTGCCTCGACCAGGTTCCTTACTACAGGCCTAGTTCGTTACCATAAGGGAAGAAACTTGAACTTGCTTGGTACATCATTACATCATGAAAGTGACTTTATGATTTCCACTCTGGTAATCAGACCGTTTTTCATACTATCAACCCGCAGGGCAACATCATTTAAATAGACAGCTGCGCCGATAGTAACATGCTTTTCTTCGGCCTCCAAGTGACGGACAACAAAATCCCTTAATAATTCACCCTTTTCACCAACCAAATTGACACGTGCTAAAATATTGGCAATCTTAACCTTTTGACTTCCCCGGACAATAATATTAGTAGAATCATCAAAATTAGTAAACAAATATTTACGAGTTGCAAACAAGGCTACAATAGCCAAAATACTCCACAGAGAGTTCAGGCCGCTACTTTGATCTATGACAACATGCCTAGCTATAGCAAAGAGTAAAACCTCAATGATGGTGGCAGAGGTATGCTTACTCAGCATTTTTATCAGCTCAACGCCGATAGCAATGCTCATAGCTTGATTGAGAAAATGCTGCAAATACTCTTCGATAGAGGCTTGGGAATTAAAAATTCCCATAACATTCATGGCCAAAGAGCCCGTCGAGATGACAAGAACGACCATTAAAATAAGAGAAATCAAAATTTCGACATAAAATGATAGCTCATAAAAGCTTACCTGTAAAAACTTCCGCATACGATCTCCCTTTCACCTAGCTACTAAAGAATGCAAACCTGTCTTCTTTTATTATAACTTATCTTTAAAGGAAAAGGTAGTTTGGAAAATTATCAGCATAGGAAAAACACTGCTAAAGAACTCCCTAATTCTTGCATTCTATTCTACTTTTCGGTGTCATGCTTAGTTTTTCTATTATGATTATTTAGAAGCTTGACCCCCAATGTTTAAGTAAACTTCGAGAAAATTATTATCGTATTTACGAAATAACTAAGCCTTTCTAACAAGTAAACTCCTCCTCTTGAATTTCACTTAAGATATATTGAAATGAAAACGTATCTAACAAACGAGTTGGTACCGCTCGCTTTGAAAGGTATAAAATTTTTTATAAGGAGATGTTTTATACGATGAAAACACTAGCATTTGAACAATTTGAAGCTGTAGATAATGAAACTTTAGCTACGGTTGAAGGGGGTGCTTTGAGAGACTGGAGTTATATTCTATATGGCCCTGTAGGTGGCTATCTAGTTAATGAATGGGCTTCTGGGGAGTTATTTAATGAGTGGGAGTAGGAGTGAGTATCCCCCTTCAAAGTGGGCAGGCCTTTATTTTTAGAAATTCAAAATCAGCCTCTGAATCTTGCAGAAGCTGATTTTTCTTACATTGATAATTGATTGTAAGAACGGTTAAAGGCTGAAATGATTTTAGGTGAGGCCTTACTATAGGCTGTTTCTTCTTTATAATTAGCACTGACAATAATACGGTGTGATGCTTCGGCATCGTCACAAGTAACTAAGGTTAAAGTCTTAGCACCGGGTGTATCATCAATCACAGCAACATCCGTCGGATCAACTGTTTTAACCTCTGCAATTATATAGGTATAAACGGTATTTTTATCCGTTACATAGATTTCCATACCTTCCTTGGCATTTTCTAAGGGAGAAAACAGCATTTTCGAGGCACCAGTGACACCAAAAACATGGTGACTAGCCAAAGCATAGTTATTTTCGCCCCCCATGACCTGATTTTCCTTCATCGTACCTGCTCCGTACGATAACTCAGTATTGCCAAGCCCCTTAAAGATTGGTAAGTTCAGTTCCAAATCCGGAATAGCAATACCGCCGATAACCGGCAGATTTTGGGCATCCATTTGTGAGGAAAGAACGGACTGGGCAGAGATAGATTCTACAGAATCAAAATCATAGGTTACGTCTGCTTTCTTGTTTTTATTCAAAGTCTGCTTTGATACCTTAGATACTTGATACTTATTTGTATTCCAAGCAATTATTGAGTTTCGAATGGAGCGGTTAAAAATCAGTGCCAACCCAAGCAACATAAGAAGAATAATCAGTATCGTACGCAACCAAGAACGAGACCTTTTTCCAGAAGCCCGCGACTTATCCTGTCTTTTACGGCTGTGATGTTGTGTCGTATTAGTCTTGGCCATCAGTGTCTTGTCCTTCCTTTTCTTCTTCCTCATTGTCGACAAGCGCAAAGGTTACAATCTTGGATTGGTCATCTAGACGCATCACCTTAACTCCCATTGTTGATCGGCCGGTTTGAGAGATATCAGACACGCCTGTACGAATAATAACACCTGTATCAGTCATAATCATGATATCCTCCTCACCCCTGATAGTTACCAGACCAGCCAACTGACCATTTTTAGCCGTAATATTAGCTGTCTTAATTCCTTTACCACCGCGGCCCTTAGTAGGATATTCAGACGCTTGGGTGCGTTTCCCATAACCTTTTTCTGTAATCACCAGTACTTCTTGATTCTCGGTGATGACTGAGGCACCAATAACTAAGTCCCCATCACGCAGGGTAATTCCCTTGACACCTGTAGCACTGCGTCCCATATTGCGGACAGTAGTCTCATTAAAGCGCACAGAGTAACCAAACTGCGTTCCAATAATAATGTCATCCTGACCGCTAGTCAAGAGGACATTGATCAGTTCATCACCTTCTCTAAGGTTAAGAGCCTTAAGACCATTCTGGCGAATATTGGTAAATTCAGAAACTCCTGTTCGTTTAACCAAACCTTGTTTTGTTGTAAAGAAGAAGGATTTCTCAGTTGCTGATCCCTGCTCCAAACTAATAATCGTCTGGATAGTCTCACCTTCTGCTAATTTCAAGAGATTGACAACTGGTAGTCCCTTGGCTGTTCGACCATATTCTGGAATTTCGTAGCCTTTGAGGCGATAGACTCGACCTTGATTCGTAAAGAAGAGCACCGCATCATGGGTACTGGTTGAAACTAGGTCACGAACAAAATCGTCATCATTGACACCAGTACCTTGAACACCACGGCCACCGCGTTTCTGAGCTCTAAACTCATCTTGGGCCAAGCGTTTGATATACCCCTTATTCGAGAGTGTAATCAGGACATTCTCTTCTTCAATCAAATCTTCGTCTTCCAGTGAGAGCACTTCCCCTACCATCAGCTCGGTGCGACGATCATCAGCAAATTTTCGCTTAATATCGTCCATCTCTTCTTTAATAATATTAACAACTCGCTCTGGCTTGGCCAGAATATCAGCTAAATCAGCAATCAAAGCCAAGAGGTCATTGTATTCATTTTGAATTTTATCGCGTTCCAAACCGGTTAAACGGCGCAGACGCATATCAAGAATAGCCTGACTTTGCCGCTCAGACAAATCAAAACGCGACATTAATTCGGCCTGAGCCTCTGCGTCAGTCTGGCTGCCACGGATAATAGCAATAACCTCATCCAGATGGTCCAAAGCGATTAGCAAGCCTTCTAAAATGTGGGCTCTAGCTTCAGCCTTTTCCTTGTCAAACTGAGTCCGACGAACAATAACTTCTTTTTGGTGGGCAATGTAATTCTCGATAATTTGTCGTAAAGACAAAATCTTTGGCACACCACTTTCAATCGCCAACATATTAAAACTAAAGTTGGTCTGCAAACTTGTTAGCTTAAAGAGATTATTCAGTATAACATTGGCAGAGGCATCACGTCGGACCTCAATGATAAAGCGAACACCTTCACGACTGGATTCATCACGAACAGCTGTAATGCCTTCCACGCGCTTTTCCTGAGCCAAGCGCACAATATGCTCATGCACCTTAGTCTTATTGACACCGTAAGGGAACTCTGTCACAACGATACGTTCACGACCCGATTTAGTCGTCTCAATCTCGGTTCGTGAGCGCAAAACGATAGATCCCTTGCCCGTCTCATAAGCACGGTGAATCCCTGATTTTCCCATAACAAGGGCACCTGTAGGAAAGTCTGGCCCAGGCAAGACCTCCATGATATCTCTGGTCGTAGCATCTGGTTTATCCATAACAAGCTTAACCGCATCAATAGCTTCACCTAAGTTATGTGGTGGGATATTAGTTGCCATCCCAACAGCAATCCCTGTTGCTCCATTGACGAGCAAGTTAGGAAAGCGTGACGGTAAAACCATGGGTTCACGTTCACTACCATCATAGTTTTCTTGGAAGTCAACTGTATTCTTATTAATGTCCCGGAGCATTTCCAAGGCAATCTTGCTCATACGTGCTTCAGTATAACGCTGAGCTGCCGCACCATCGCCATCCATAGATCCAAAATTTCCGTGGCCATCCACCAACATGTGCCGATAGGACCACCACTGAGCCATCCGAACCATGGCCTCATAAATTGAGGAGTCACCATGAGGATGGTACTTCCCCATAACATCCCCTGTAATACGAGCAGACTTCTTATGGGGCTTATCTGGCGTGACTCCCAGTTCATTCATACCATATAGAATACGGCGGTGAACTGGTTTGAGACCGTCTCTGACATCTGGCAATGCCCGAGCAACGATGACACTCATGGCATAGTCGATGAAACTGGTTTTCATTTCGCTAGTCAGATTAACGTCTACTAAATTTCTGTCTTGCATTAAAGCTATCTCTTTCCTGTTTAGATATACCCTGTTATTATACCATAAAAACAGTATCTTTTCAGCATTTTCAGCCCTTTTCAATTTTTAAAGCAAGCACTCTCAGCCTCTTTGTCAAAGCAATAGCTTGATTTCTTAGTGACATTTTCTGAAAAAGGTGGTAAGATAGAGTCGTATGGGTTTAAGCCTAAAAAAATTAAGGAGATGTTTAGACATGACTGCAACTAAACAACATAAAAAAGTCATCCTTGTCGGTGACGGTGCCGTAGGATCATCTTACGCATTCTCACTCGTTAACCAAGGTATCGCTCAAGAGCTTGGTATTATCGAGATTCCTCAATTATTTGAAAAAGCTGTCGGTGACGCACTTGACCTTAGCCACGCACTTGCTTTTACGTCACCTAAAAAGATTTATGCTGCGAAATATGAAGACTGTGCAGATGCTGATCTTGTCGTTATTACTGCTGGTGCTCCTCAAAAACCAGGTGAAACACGCCTAGATTTGGTTGGTAAGAACCTTGCCATCAACAAATCAATCGTTACCGAAGTTGTTAAATCCGGTTTCAATGGTATTTTCTTGGTTGCTGCGAACCCTGTTGATGTCTTGACATACTCAACATGGAAATTCTCAGGTTTCCCTAAGGAACGTGTTATTGGTTCAGGTACATCTCTTGATACTGCTCGTTTCCGTCAAGCTCTTGCTGAAAAGCTTGATGTGGATGCACGTTCTGTCCATGCCTACATTATGGGTGAACACGGTGACTCAGAATTTGCTGTTTGGTCACACGCTAACGTAGCCGGTGTTAATCTTGAAAGTTACTTGCAGGATGTCCAAAACTTCAATGCAACTGAATTAGTTGATCTGTTTGAAGGGGTTCGTGATGCTGCTTATACTATCATCAACAAAAAAGGAGCTACCTTCTATGGTATTGCTGTAGCTCTGGCTCGTATTACAAAAGCTATTCTGGATGATGAAAATGCTGTTCTGCCGCTCTCTGTCTTCCAAGACGGTCAATATGAAGGCGTTAACGATGTCTTTGTTGGTCAACCTGCTATCGTTGGTGCCCATGGTATCGTTCGCCCTGTCAACATCCCATTGAACGATGCAGAAAAACAAAAAATGCAGGCTTCTGCTCAAGAATTAAAAGCAATTATTGATGAAGCTTGGAAGAACCCTGAATTCCAAGAAGCTTCTAAAAACTAATCATAATTTCTATATGTGAAAAAGACGCTCCGATGGAGCGTCTTTTTCACGAGCTTAAAAATAAGGAAAGCGAGTCAGCTCCAGTGGAGCGTTTTTTATGAGCTTGAAAACATGAAAACAAGAAAGCAAATTCTGTTGCTCAAGATAAAAAGAGAAGAGTATCAATATCCCTCCTCTTCTTCACTAACGATTCAAATCAACTTATTTTGCATCCAAAGCAGCCATTGTAATATAGTTATAAGGCTTATTAAAATGCGGAAGGAAGAAAATATCAGTCAAAGCTAGTTGATCCACTGTGACTCCCTCTTGAATTGCCAGAGAAAACATATGAATTCCCAGAGAAATATTTTCCTTAGAAGCCATCTGGGCTCCCAATACGCGGCGATTATCCTTATCATAAATAATTTTAAGGGTCACTGGATTATTGTCATCTTCGATGAACTCAGGCTTTTGTAAATCAGTGACTTCAGTTGCAGCTGCATTAAAGCCAAGTTTTTCAGCCTTTTCCAAAGTTAAACCGGTTGATACCATATTGAAACCATAGATAGAAATGCCATTGGAACCTTGAACACCAATGCCTTCCAATTCATGCCCAGCAGCATTATGAGCTGCAACAATGCCAGTCCGCAAAGCGTTCGATGCCAGAGCGATATAGTTTGTGTCCCCCGTTGCATTATCATAAATTGTCGCACAGTCACCAATAGCATAAACATCTTTCACGCTTGTTTCTTGCTTCTTATTAACAATCCAGGCACCGTTGCGGAAGGTCTCTAATTTGCCCTGACCAAGTGAAGTATTAGGGCGGAATCCCACAGCTAGAATAACCATATCTACATCAAACTCTGCTTTATCCGTAATAATCTTTTCAACCTTATCTCGCCCGGCAATTTCCTTAACGGTCTGACCGAAAGCCAATTTTATACCGTGCTCCTCTAAATTTTGCGCCATCTTATCTGTCAAGTCTTTATCATAATAGCCTGCCATACAAGTATCAGCTACATCAATAAGCACGACTTCTTTGCCTTTACGCTGAAAGGCTTCCGCTAATTCTACGCCAATATAGCCTGCCCCGACAACTGCTACACGATTAATATTCTTATCCTTCAGTTTTTCAATAACATCTTGGGCGTTCTGATAGAGTTTAACAAATTGGAGATTTTTCAAAGTTGCTTCAAACTCTTTAGAACCTTCTTTGATAGCCGCTCCCTTGATCGGTGGCAAAATAGGCTGAGAACCTGTTGCTAAAATCAATTTATCATAAGATTCAACATGGTTATTACCATTGACTAAGGCTGTCACTTCCTTTTTGTCGTAATCGATATGAATCACCGGTGAATTCATATAGACCTTGGCACCCAGGCCTTCTAACTCTTCCTTATCGGAATAGAAAAGACCGTCTCCATTAGAGATTTGATTACCAATCCACAGAGCCATGCCACAACCCAAAAAGGATATATTTGAATTTTGATCGAAGGTCACCACCTCATGCTCATTACCATAATTATTTAAAATCGTCTTGATAGCGGCCGTACCAGCATGGTTAGTCCCGACAACAACAATTTTTGACATAAGTTTTCCAACTTTCTATTAATTTACTTTTTGAGTTTACCATGATATGAAAACGATTACAAGAATTATGCTCATAGTTTCCAGAAATCTCAAAGAAAATTTTGATGGCATTGCTGAAAAATTGAGGTATACTTTTTCTATCTATTACTTATTTGCTTTGCAAGATACATAAAAGCCAGTCTTTTGAGACTGGCTCTATTACCAATATCTAGAAAATAAGCAATAATAAGTTAGATTTAGTAGCTTACCATTCAAATATAAAAGTTGGAAAAACCATTAAGATATTAAGATAAAAGCTACTCACTTCTTCTGTGCTAAATCTCACAGTCTGCCCATAAGTCTTATCAGCAGAAACAACTCATTTTCTTAATTCCCAAATTTCCTTGGCATATTGGCTAATCGTATCGTCAGAAGTAAAGCGGTGTGACTTTGCGATATTAGTCAAGCTGATACGAGCCCAATTTTCTTTAGCGCGATAAAGACGATCAATTTTTGCCTGAGCGTCAACGTAAGCATGAAAATCCTCTAACAGAAAATATTCATCATTGTGCTGGATTAGAGCTTCATAGATTTCCACTCCCTCACTTTGAATATTCGGAATGGTTCCATTAACGAAGCTGTCAACGACCCTATGGATGATGGGGTCATTTTCATAAAGATCCCGTGAATGATAGTCATTAGACTGATAATGAGCATAGACAGCATCTTTATCCATACCAAAGATGACAATATTATCATCTCCCACTTCATCTTTAATCTCAATATTAGCGCCATCAAGTGTAGCTAGGGTAACAGCTCCTGTCATCATAAATTTCATATTAGAAGTTCCCGAGGCCTCCTTAGAAGCTAATGAAATTTGTTCCGAAACATCTGCGGCTGGAATAATAAGCTCGGCCAGACTAACATTATAATTTTCCAAGAAGAAAACTTTTAACTTTCCTTGCAGACTTTCATCATAGTTGACCAGTCGGGCCAACTCATTGATAATCTTGATAACCGATTTGGCAAAATGGTAACCGGGTGCCGCTTTGGCGCCAAAGATGAAAACACGCGGTACCATGTCTTTATCAGGATTGTCCTTCAAATCCCAGTAAAGCTTAATAATATGAAGAACGTTCAAGAGCTGACGTTTATAAGCATGGAGGCGCTTGACCTGAACATCAAAGATCGCATCCGTTGAAACCTCAATTCCTGTTGTTTCTTTAATATAGGAAGCTAAACGTTCCTTAGAATCCTTTTTAACCCGATAAAAAGTATCTAACACTTCTTGATCATCTAGGTAGGTCGCTAATCCTTCCAATTCATGGATATCCTTGCGCCAGCCAGTACCAATAACTTGATCAATTGCACCAGCTAACTCGGGAGCAGCAATCTGCGTCCAACGGCGAGGAACAATGCCGTTAGTTTTATTATTAAATTTTTCCGGATACAATTTATAAAAACTGCGCAGAGTGTCTTCTTTCAATAATTCTGTATGAAGTTTGGCAACACCATTAATAGAATGTCCACCAATAATAGCGAGATTTGCCATATGAATCTGGTCATCTCTAACTATACGGGTATTATTAACGACACTAGCATCGTACCCGGCTTTACCAAGGTTGGCGACAAAGCGGTTATCAATCTCAAGAATAATCTGATATACACGCGGAAGAACCTTCTTGAAGAGCTCTGCATCCCATTTTTCCAAGGCTTCTGATAAAATCGTATGGTTAGTATAACTCATAGTCTTAACAGTCGCCTGCCAAGCAATATCCCAAGACAGTCCATAATCGTCAACCAAAAGGCGCATAAACTCAGCTGGTGCTACTGCCGGATGCGTATCATTGATATGGACTGAAACCTTTTCATGAATAGCTTCCAGTGGATTTCCTTGTTTAAGATAATGCTTGATAATAGTTTGCAGGCCGGCACTGGTCATGAAATATTCCTGAATCAAACGCAACTGTTTGCCTTCTAAAGTTGAATCATCTGGATAGAGGATAGCTGTAATATCGTTGACAGCACGTCTAGAAGCCAAAGTCGGATAATTCACTTCTTGATCTTCTGGAATCTCGACATCCCAAAGGCGCAAATTATTGACGATATCATTTTGAAAACCAATCTGCGGAACATCATACGGCACAGCACGCAGAACCTGACTATTATGATAAGTAGGAACAAGGTGGCCGTCCTCATTTTGTTCCAAGAAAACATCACCAAATAGGCGAACATCTACGGCATCATGATCCTTCCGAACTTCCCAAACATTTCCCAGTGTACCGAACCAATCATCAGGCAATTCCATCTGATGACCATCAATAATCTTTTGTTTGAAAAGACCATAGCGATAACGCAAACCATTACCAAATCCAGGATAGCCCGTGGTAGCTAGTGAATCCATAAAAGCAGCCGCTAGCCGACCTAAACCGCCATTTCCCAGAGCCATATCGTGCTCGGCATTCTTGATATGGTCAAAATCAATACCTAATTCCGCAAACCCCTCTTTAACGATATCCAAAATTCCAAGATTTAAAAGATTCGTCTCCAACATACGGCCGGGTAAAAATTCAATAGAAAAATAGTAAGCAATTTTTTCCTTATCAGCGGTGAGTTTACGATTTCGCTCCAGCCACAAAGGTGTATAATACTTACGAATAACCTTTGCCAAGGTCGCAAATAATTCTTTGGCTGTTGCATCAGGAACTTTGATCAGTTGTTCTTCATGCAGGGTATCTTTAAAATCACGGATAAATTGCTCTTTAGTGAGTGTCATGCTTCTTCTACCTTCTTATCTAAGTGCATACTACCAACAAATAATTAATTGACCATATTTTGGTATAAATGGTCATAGGCTTGGCTGGCGGTATCCCACGAAAAGTCTTGCGACATAGCTTGGTGTTGCAAAAGTTTCCAGTCATCTGGACGATTATGATAAACGTCCAAAGCATATTTTAATGTATTGGTCATAAGATAACCTGAAAAGCCATGGAAAGAAAAACCAGTTCCTGATTGATCACGCTCATCATAAGGAATAACTGTATCTTTAAGCCCACCTACTTCATGAACAAGTGGCAGAGTACCGTAACGCATCGCCATCATCTGCGACAGACCGCACGGTTCAAAGGCTGACGGCATTAGGAATATATCGCTAGCGCCATAAATTTGTTGCGCTAACCCAAGATCAAAGGTGATATTGGCAGATAGCTTATCTGGGTATTGACTGGCAAACCAAGCAAAAGCATTCTCATAATCCGAATATCCCGTTCCTAAAACAACGACCTGCAAATCAAACTGTAAAATATGCTGCAATTCACTGACAACTAAGGAGAAGCCCTTTTGATCGGTCAAGCGCGAAACAATACCAATTAGGGGTGTATCTGCCTCAACCGGCAGCCCTAAATCTTCTTGTAACTTCGCCTTATTAACAGCTTTTCCAGATAGGTTGTCAATTGAAAACGGTGCCTTTAGATAGCTATCCGTTTCCGGATTGAAAAGATCAGTATCAATACCATTGACTACTCCAGACAGTTTACCAGATTCCATCCGCATAATCTGATCCAGTCCCTTACCAAATTCAGGAGTCATAATCTCTTGGGCGTAGGATGGAGAAACTGTAGTCACACGATCCGCATAAAGCACCGCCGCCTTCATCCAGTTTAAACTGTCATTCCACCTAAGTGTTCCATCGGCATAACGTTCACCGCCGACACCGAATAAATCCCCCAACATGCTGGCATCAAATTGGCCTTGGAACTCAATATTATGAATCGTGAAAACCGTCTTAATAGAGCGATAAGCCTCAATCCAATGATACTTTTCCTTAAGTAAGAAAGGAATCATAGCGGTATGGTAGTCATTAACATGTAGAACGTCTGGAATAAAATCAATCTTTTCCATCAACTCAAGGGCTGCTAGTTGGAAGAAAGCAAAGCGTTCACCATCATCCCAATCGCCATAAATATGACCGCGGAAGAAGTAGGATTGATTGTCTAAAAAATAAAATGTTACCCCATCTTTTACTAAACTCTTGACACCAACATACTGATGACGCCAGCCAACATTAGTGAAATAGTACATGACATTTTCTACTTCTTGACCAAACTTAGCATCAATAACATCGTAGTAGGGGAGGACGACAGCTACTTGATGTCCCTTTTTAAAAAGAGACTTGGGTAATGCGCCAATGACATCACCCAAACCACCGGCTTTTGCAAAAGGTGCCCCTTCTGCTGCTACAAACATGATTTTCATTGAATAATATCTCCAGTAATTTCTTGACCCTTACCAATCACCAAGGGATTCTCAACTGTTCCTCGCAGGGTCACACCAGCAGGGATACTAATCCCTTTGTCCACAATAACGTGATCTATAACCGCACCAGCACCAACAGAGACTTTGGGGAAAATAACAGAATCGCTGACCTGCGCTCCCTCTTCAACACGGCAAGAACGCGAGACAATTGAGTGATGTACAGTCCCTTTAATAATTGAACCAGAGGCAAACTGTGAACGCTTAACATCTGAGCCTGATGCAAAGTAAGAAGATTCCTCATTTTTCACCTTAGTATAAACCTTTTGGTTACCATAAAAGAGTGCATAAAATTTCTGCGAATCCAGCATATCCATATTAGCATCATAATAGGACTTAACCGAACAGATATTAGAGAGGTAACCCGTATGCTCAAAGGCTAAGGCGCCAGACTCTACCAAAAGATCACGTAACAAGTAGCGTATCTTTCGTGGATTTTCCTTTTTAGATTCTTCTTCAAGTCGTTCAATTAACCAAGGCGTATTGACGATGAAAATATCCGCTGACATCGGTACTGGTTCTTGCGTCGTTTTAGGATCTAATTTGCCGACAACATGGTCTGTCTCATCAATACTTAAAACTTCATTAGCCTCAGATATATGTTCTCTTGGAACTTTCTTATAAACAACCGTCATACTTTGACTATTGACATTATGCAAATGGATAACCTGCTGTAAATTGATATTACAGAGAATATCACTAGACATATAAACGGTCTGATCTGTATTAGCTCGTTTAAGATAAGTCAAAATTTGGCTGTAATAATCGGAATCTGTGATATGGGTCTGATCATCATTCTCGTAAAAGCCTAGGAAATAATGGCTTAACAGCGTATTGAGCCCCCATTCCCGCCCTGAGCGAATGTGATCAAAAACCGAACGAATATTTTGACCGCGGAAAATTCCGTATACGCTGCGAATACCAGCATTAGCTAAACTAGACAGCTGAAAGTCCAACAAGCGATATTTCCCATCAAAGGGAAGACTCGCCAAAGGACGCTTTTCTGTTAATTTCCCCATATCATGGTAGCCAACTGCGTTACCTAGAATAGCAGAATACTTATCAATCTTCATTTGAAACCCCCACCACTTCATTATAGCCTACAACTTGCACTTCGTCTGTACCATCAATTTCAACACCTTCACCGACCACAGCGCCTTCGCCAACAATAGCTCGATAGATCTTAGCTCCCTTTTTGATGGTCGCACCACTCATGATAAAGCTGTCCTTGATTTCCACGCCCTCTTCTACTTTAACACTGGTTGATAAAATAGAGTGTTCAACTTTACCAGATACAAAACAGCCATCCACAATTAGCGAATCAGAAACCTGCGCCTCATCTGTAATAAAGTTAGGTGGCGCAATCACATTTTTAGAATAAATTTTCCAATTGCGATCGCGGCTATGAAGAGCATTGTCCTCACCAATATATTCCATATTAGCTTCCCAGAGGGATTCAATCGTCCCAACATCTTTCCAATAGCCTGCAAAATTATAGGTATAGACAGGTTCCCCTTGCTCGAGATAAGCTGGGATAACATTCTTACCAAAGTCAGACATATCAATATTATTTTTCTCAGCTTCCAAAAGCATAGCTCTGAGCTTTTGCCAATCAAAGATATAGATTCCCATGGAAGCCTTAGTAGACTTAGGATTCTCTGGTTTTTCTTCAAATTCTACAATGCGATCGTTAGAATCTGTATTCATGATACCAAAACGACTGGCTTCCTTGAGTGGAACATCAATAACCGCAACTGTCAGACTAGCCATATTATCTTTATGTGTCTGAAGCATGTCATCATAGTCCATCTTATAGATATGATCTCCTGATAAAATCAGGACATATTCAGGATTCATACTATCAATATAATCAATATTTTGATAAATAGCATGGCTAGTTCCTTGGAACCAGCGGTTACCTTCTGTGGCCGAGTAAGGTTGCAAAATCGTAGCACCACTGTCAATACCATCTAATCCCCAAGCAGAACCATTTCCAATATGACTGTTTAAAGCCAAGGGTTGGTACTGAGTGATAACCCCAACGTTATTAATACCAGAGTTAGCGCAGTTGGATAAGGCAAAGTCAATAATACGGTAACGCCCTCCAAACTGCACAGCAGGTTTCGCAATACTTTGGGTTAATTTCCCCAAACGCGTTCCTTGACCTCCAGCCAAAATCAACGCTAGCATTTCATTTTTCATCTATTCTATCTCCTTCCATAAGATACCAATTCATTTTAAATAACTTAGCGAGAAATAAGGATCATAGCGAAGATGCTCAAGCAGCAAATTGAAATATTCCAGAAATACCATATCTGTAGGAGCTAAAGCACCAACACAGCCATGTCTCTTATTTCATAGAGTCGTAAATAATTCAGTTATTATGATACAATCTTTTAGACACTTCAAGGGAAAGGGAAGAAAAGTAACAATCCTAAGTAAAAAATTGAAGCATTTCCTCCCCTACTATTATCACTCCTTGATTCTTAGTTGAAAAGACAAACTTCAACAGCCTAATAAACTTTAGAAAATCAAGGACATCCTTAGCCATTAAAATGCAAAAAGCACCGCAGACAAAGCCGTATTACTGCGCTTCATTTCAGTTTCTCTATTTCAGACCAGCGCCTTTCTGGAAACGGTCACCGCCAAAAGTAAATCAAGCAACTCCCCTTAGACGTTTCCCAATGCTATTTTTTCAAACGACGCTTAACTTTCCAGATACTGGCTCCCATAGCTGGCATGGTAAAGGTCAAAGTCTGCTGATAGTCCTTCCATAAGCCTGCTTGAGTTTTAGAGTCTGGATTAGATTCCTTCCATACACCCCCAAATTCTTCAAGCTCGGTGTTTAAAACTTCCTCGTAGAGTCCTGCAACTGGCACACCAATTGTGAATTCTTTGCGTTCAATTGGAGCCATGTTAAAGACACAAACCAGAAGGTTCCCCTTTTTATCGCGTCTGACAAAAGATAAAACAGATTCAGCAGCATTATCCGCATCAATAATCTCAATGCCGTCGTAGGAATCATCAATCTGCCACAGAGGTTTGTTCTCCTTATAAAATTGATTGAGGTGTGCAGTATAATGTTGCATCTGAGTGTTAAGCTTATCCTCTAGGTTAGCCCATTCCAGTTGATAATCATACTTCCACTCCAAAAATTGGCCAAACTCAGATCCCATAAAGAGTAATTTCTTACCGGGGTGGCACATCTGATAAGCGTACAAACAACGCAGACCAGCAAACTGATTGTAGCGATCTCCCCACATCTTATGCATGAGACTCTTCTTCCCATGGACAACCTCGTCGTGCGAGAAAGGTAAAATAAAGCTTTCCGAAAAAGCATACATAAAGCTAAAAGTCAGGAGATTGAAATCGTACTGGCGATAAATAGGATCCTCTTCAAAAAATTTAAGTGTATCATTCATCCAGCCCATATTCCACTTATAGTCAAAAGACAATCCCCCAGACTCAATCGGTGCCGTGATTGGCGTTCCTGCTGTGGATTCTTCAGCTATCATCATGACATCTGGATGATGATAATGAATCACGCCATTAAGCTTTTGTAGGAAATTGAAACCTTCCAAATTACGGTTTCCCCCAAAGACATTAGGAGTCCATGGCCCATCATCATAATCACGGTAAAGCATGTTGCTGACAGCATCAACCCGTAAACCATCAATATGATATTGCTCAATCCAATAGAGAGCACTGGATACCATGAAGGACTGGACCTGATTTTTACCGAGATCAAAGTTCAATGCACCCCAGCGCCTATTGTGGGCACGGTCGCTATCTGCATATTCAAAGGTAGGTGTCCCATCATAGTAAGCCAAGGCATCATCATTCTGGGTGAAATGCCCAGGAACCCAGTCAACAATGACTCCAATGTTATTTAAGTGACACGTTTCGACAAACTCTTGGAATTCCTCAGGCTCACCATAAGTATGCTCAAAGGCAAAATATCCCATCAGCTGGTAACCCCACGACATCCCTAGAGGGTGAGCCATGAGGGGCATAAACTCTACATGTGTATAATGCATCTCAACCAGATAAGGGATTAGCTCCTTCGTTAAATCTTTAAATGTCAAGAGCTTACCGTCAGAGCCCAGTTTCCATGAGCTGGAATGAACCTCATAAATATTAACTGGACGCTCCTTGAAGCCGAATCGCTTCCGACGTCCCATCCAAAGGCCATCTTTCCATTTCCTATTTTCAAAAGTCTTGATAACCGCTCCTGTTCCAGGCCTCTCTTCTAAATAGAGAGCACAAGGATCAATTTTTTCAACGACTTGGCCACCGCGGCGTGTCACCAAATACTTATAAATTTGACCTTCCTGAGCTAGATCGGTCCTAACCTCCCAGACTCCCGCGTGATTCAAAATCATGTCCAGAGGATTGTCAAACCAACCTGTAAAATCGCCGATCACCTGAACGTGCTCAGCATGTGGAGCCCAAACCCGAAAACTATACTGTTCACCTTCCTTATGAACACCTAAATAATCTTGGACATGAAAATTTTCACCAGTCCCGAAGGTATAAAGTTCTAATTCTTTATCCATCTAACCACCACCTTTTCTTAATCTGATCAGAGAATCCCTTTTTCTAGAAAAACAAAAAGCAGCCCCTTAGGCGAGGCTGCTTAAATTGTCAATGACCCAGTCAAACATTAGAAATGTTAACGCTTTATTTATCACTATCATAATAACATATTATAAAGTGTTTGTCAGGTTATTTTTAAGCTTTTTTCACGGTTATTAAAAATTAAATTGGTTTTGTCCAAACTTATATGAACAATACCCGAATTATAATCGCTTCTCTTTATACGAATATTCGCCTTTATATCATCAAAAGTAGGCATTGAAAATTCACGTCCGTCTTTTTTCATAGCAATCAGTTTCTTAATAGCTTGCAACAAACTCTGATGTTGGGTGACTAAATTCCAATCAATAGCATTGACCGCATCTCCTGCGTTGTAACTATTGCTGGCTCTTTGTAAGTCTTCAGATGTCATCTCACCAGCTGCACCTGTCGGATGAAGCTTACTGCGCATGAACTCCTGACCTAACTGCATAAAACTGATTCCCTGCATGAGTAAGTTAAGAGCATTAGCTAAATAAACCCGTTCTTTACGATCATCTAGACTGTCATTAGGGTGAAAAATGGTCAAGAGGTCGTTAAGATTGTAGTTATCATGAACTTCCACGTAGTTCAGAACCTGCCTGGGACTGCTGTAAGGCGCAAAAGACTGACTGCCTATCAGCGCTTGAGAAACTTCCCATTCCATTGGAGCTCCAGAGACAAAACCAGCTTTAAGCTCACCGTAAACCTCTGAACCCTTGACAGCATCACGCGCATTATCATTGAAAAAGGCGATACGGGGCATCTGGTCAGCATTGATTTTGGCTGCTCTTTGTTTAGGCGCCAAGCCTTCTCCCATATCCCATCCTTCACCGTAAAACAGGATACGTGAATCAATTCCATCCAAAAGATCTCGAACCATATTCATCGTAGTGACATCGTGCAGTCCCATTAAATCAAACCGAAATCCATCGATATTGTATTCTTCAGCCCAGTATCGGACAGAGTCTAGCATATACTTGCGAAACATCTCTTTTTCGCTAGCGGTTTCATTCCCGCAGCCAGATCCATCTTGAAAAGAACCATCGGAGCGCATACGGTAATAATAATAGGGACAAGAGAGTTGAAAGGGAGAATTATAAGATGAGTAGGTGTGATTATAGACAACATCCATGATAACACCAATACCAGCGTCATGATAAGCTTGAATCATTTGTTTAAACTCCAGAATCGGAGCTCTAGGATTCTCTTGATTTGCTGCAAACTGGCGATCAGGGACATTGTAATTTTCAGGATCGTACCCCCAGTTATAATTCAGCTGCCCATCAAGATCATAACTCTTATGGTGATCAAAAACCGGCTGCAACTGGACATAGGAATATCCCATAGCCTTAATATGATCAAAAGCCGTTGCTAGACCGGAAGAGTTTCGGCTACCAGATTGACAAGCCCCCAAAAAAGTTCCTCTAAGCTCATCGGCAATACCTGATGACTCATCAATAGTAAAATCGCGCAGGTGTAGCTCACTAATAACCGCTGAACAAACATTTTCCGTCCGCCACGTCGCTTCCTTACCGTGTTTGGTCGTAAAACCTTGAGGTTGTAAATCCTCCTTCGCAACAATTAAAGAGCGCCTATTATCAAGACTCAAAGCGATGCTATAAGGGTCCCTAGTATCTTGATAAAAGTCTTTTTCATGATAAATACGATACTGGTAAGACCAATTCTTAAGATTCCCATCTACACTGATAGACCATACTCCTCTGGTATTGAGTTCATGATGGTCCGTGTTGATCTTATGTCCCCGCTCCATAGGAAGGATACGGACAGCTCCGCCATCTTCTGGATAGAGGAGAAGGTAGATATGGTCAGCCAAGGGAGACCACAGTTTAAATGTCGTTTGCTCCTCTTGGTAACGAAAACCCAACCAGCCTTGGTAAGCCCACTGATAATCAAAGTCATTAGCTCTGATTCCCATATCAAAAGCGCGGTTATCCTGACCAGTATAGAAGGGGCTGGTTAAGGCAACTTGCTTCGAATAGTACACCTGCGGATCCCCTTCAACTAACCAAATACTGTTAGGCGCATCTCCAGAAAAACGACGAACATCATAATCACAAGTCTGAAAAGACCAATCTGCTGTTTTAACAAGCAGATGGACTGGATTGGCAAAGCGCTCAAAAGGATAACTGATCCTACCGATTAAGCCAAAATCATCTTGCCCATCGAAATACGCATCCTCTCCCCAGTAGCCGTCCAGCCATTTCCACATACTATAATCACTATAATCACTATAATCTTTCCGACGACTGTGAAAATGTACAGTTAATTGATTCGCCAACATATTTTAATACTCCCAATTTTTATCAATACCTGTTCTATATTATCTCACTCACTGTTATTTTATCACAGTTAATTCTTAATAGATAGAAGAAAGACTGGAAACCTAGAGTATCCAGCCTTAGAAATAGATTTATTTGGTTTTAATATAGTTGATACCGTCTGCCTTAGGTGCTACTGCCCTACCAAAGAAGACAGCTAAAACAAGGATAGTCATAACATAAGGGGCAATTTCTAAATAAACTGACGGGATGTGCGCTAACCCTGGAATCTTGTGGCCAATAATAGCTAAAGATTGAGATAAACCAAAGAAGAGACTAGAAAGCATTGCGCCAATAGGATTCCAACGTCCAAAGATCATCGCTGCCAGAGCAATAAAGCCAGGACCTGCAATTGTCGTTACAGAAAAACTATTAGAAATAGCCTGAGAATAGACCGCACCACCGATACCACCTAAGAAACCGGATAACATGACACCTGCATAGCGCATCAGATAAACATTGACGCCTAATGTATCAGCTGCCTGCGGGTGTTCACCAACAGATCGCAAACGCAGCCCAAATCGAGTTTTAAAAATAAGAATATAAGATATAAAAGCTACCAAAATAGCTACATAACCAATTAAAGACGTATTTCTAAAGAAGATGGGGCCAATCACAGGAATATCCTGTAAGAGTGGAAAGGAGAAACGGCCAAAAGATTGACTGATAGTATCCGTTTCACCCTTTCTATATAAAACACGACATAAGAAAACGGCCAAAGCAGGGGCTATGAGGTTGAGCACCGTACCAGAGACAACGTGGTCTGCTCGGAAGTTAACTGTTGCCACAGCATGAATTAGTGAATAAACGATGCCCACTAGACCAGCGATCAGACAGGCAACCCAAGGTGTCGCTTTTCCAAGGCTGTCAGCATAGGCTAGATTAAAGACAACCCCTGAAAAAGCACCGATAACCATAATGCCTTCAAGTCCAACATTGACAATCCCACTGCGCTCTGAAAAGGTTCCCCCAATACTTGTAAAAATCAGAGGCGTTGAATATCTAAGTGTTGACGACACTAAGAGGACGATTACTGCTAAAAATCCCATTTTACTGACCTCCTTCTTTTACTTTTTTACGGGGCTTAACATAATGTCGAATAATATAGTTACTACCGACAAAAAAGATGATCAGAGCCGAAACAACGTCAATAACTTCAGAAGGCACGCCAACCATCCCTGTCTTACCAACAGACAAAGCACCAAACAGAAGCGCTGCAAAAGGAATGCCGACGGGGCTGTTAGAGGCTAATAGAGCTACTGCCATCCCATCCCAGCCAATTTGCAATGAGCTGGTCTGAACATAAACATTTTCATAAGTTCCAAGACCATCTACGGTACCACCAAGACCGGCTAAAGCACCTGAAATAATCATTGACCAAACAATAACCTGCTTAGACGACATGCCAGCATATTCAGCTGCATTTGGGTTGAGACCGACAGCTGTAATCTCATAACCAGTCCGTGTTTTCTTGAGGAGGAACCAGATGAGCGCAACTGCAATTAAAGCAAAAATAAAGCCGAGATTAAAACGCGAATGATTTGTCAGAGCAGATAAGAAACTGGTCTGATAAGAAGCCGAATCGGATACCTTAATGCTAGCAGTTGTTGTACGCATCAGATCGTTTGAGAAGACATTTAAAATCAGAGCCTTTGTAACATACAATACAATGTAGTTCATCATAATTGTTACGATGACTTCACTGGTACCTAGGTAGGCACGTAAAATCCCAGGAACAGCACCGATAATACCTCCAGCAATTAAACCAATAATAATCGTACAAACGATAGAAATAGGTTTGGGTAAATCTGGAAAAGAAAGGGCAAACCAACCGGCCATAACCCAACCAGCTAGCGCCTGTCCAGGCAGACCAACATTAAAAAATCCTGCTTTAGAAGATACAGCAAAGCCCAAACCAATCAGAATCAGCGGTCCCATAGCCCGTAAGATTTCACCAATATTTTTGATGGAGCCAAAAGCTGAATAAAATAGATCATTATAAGCCCAATAGGGATTGTAGCCAAATATTAACATGAGAACAGCACCAGCCAGCAGTCCTAATAGAACAGCAATCAGTGGTACAGCCCAGCTCTGCGTTTTCTTAGACATGTACGCCCTCCTTCGTAAATTCTCCACCTGCCATCAAAACACCCAATTCCTGTTTATCCGTCTTTTCAGGGGCTAATATTCCTTGAATTTTACCATCGTGGATAACAGCAATACGGTCAGATAAATCAAGAATTTCATCCAGCTCAAAGCTGACTACCAAGACAGCCTTTCCTTTATCACGTTCAGCTACCAGTCGCTGCCGGATATATTCGATAGCACCGACATCTAAGCCGCGTGTTGGCTGACTGACAATCAAAAGGTCCGGGTCCCGGTCAACTTCACGCGCAATAACGGCCTTCTGCTGGTTACCGCCTGACAGAGATCCTGCAGGCACCTGCTCATTTGCTGCCCTAACGTCAAACTCGTCCATCAAGCGCTTAGCATTTTTATTGATAAAGCCGTAGTCCAAAATACCGCGGTGGCTAAACGGTTCTTTATAATAGGTCTGCAGAGCCATGTTTTCAGCCAAGGTCATCTCCAAAACCATGCCATCACGGTGCCGATCTTCAGGAATATGACCGACACTCATCTCCGTGATATGTCGAGGCGACAGCTGGGTAACCTCTTGATCCTTAATTTTAATTGATCCCGATTTGACCTTCCGTAGGCCAGTAATAGCTTGAATAAGCTCAGTTTGCCCATTGCCATCAATACCAGCAATTCCTACAATTTCACCACCGCGAACATTTAGCGATAGTCCTTTAACAGCAGGAACCCCACGATTTTCATCAACAACTAAGTTTTCGATAGCTAAAACAGTATTTTGAGGATTAGAAGCAACCTTGTCAGTCTTAAAGGAAACAGCGCGGCCTACCATCATCTCAGCTAGCTGCTGACTGCTGGCTCCAGCTACAGGAACAGTCTCTATCGATTGACCTCGACGGATAACGGTTACTCGGTCAGCCACTGCCCTAATTTCATCAAGTTTATGAGTAATCAGAATAATAGATTTACCTTCTTTGACAAGATTGCGCATAATGTCTAACAACTCCGCAATTTCCGCTGGTGTCAAAACAGCTGTTGGTTCATCAAAAATCAGTATGTCTGCCCCACGATAGAGGGTTTTTAAAATTTCTACCCGCTGTTGTGCACCGACCGAAATATCGGCAACCTTGGCTTCTGGATCAACTGCCAAACCATATTTCTCAGACAGCGCTTTAATGTCTGCTGTCGCTTTCTTTAAATCAAGAAAAGGCCCCTTGGTAACTTCACTGCCGAGAATGATATTTTCAGCCACTGTAAAGGCCTCTACCAGCATAAAATGCTGGTGAACCATCCCGATTCCTAAACTAGCAGACTTAGAAGGAGAGTCCAATTTGACCGTTTTCCCTTTTAGAAGGATCTCTCCTTCTGTTGGTTCCAATAAGCCTGACAGCATATTCATTAGGGTCGACTTTCCGGCTCCATTCTCACCAAGTAAGGCGTGGATTTCACCAGTTTTGACATCTAAATTGATATGATCGTTAGCAACAAAGTCACCAAACTTTTTAGTGATATTGCGCATTTCAATGACAGTTTCCTGTGCCATAGTGTTTCCTTTCAAATAACAGATTTAGGACAGTGAAGAGAGAGGGGTAAGACTTCTTGGCCAAGCTAACAAGTCTGCTTCCAGCTACGGTGCCAAGAGTTCATTCTAAAACAGGAATAGTAGACGAGTTTTTGCTAGCCCCTTCTCCTTTATTAAGATATGAAGACTTTCAATCGGCAAAACAAAAATAGAGAATTTGACGAAAAATTACTAAAAGTTCTAGAAAAACGTATCTTTGCTTGCACAGTTTGTGATCCAAATTCCTGAGAATAGACTGCCCGAATCCCAGCAAGGTAATATTAAAAACTTCTGCAGATCGAACAGTTTAAAAGAGAAGTTTGTCCACAACAACCAACACAACATCTCAATGAAGGATTCAGAATGTCTACTCAGCTGCTGCATAACCATAGAACAGCAAACCTAGTTAAGTTTTGAAATCTCTTATCTCAGTCTCTTAAAAAGCGACCGTTAAGGTCGCCCTCTAGAAATTATTATACCATTTAGGCTGGTTTATTTCACACCATCATCAACTTTTGTTTTGCCATCAATAATATCTTTCTTGGCTTGATCGACTGCCTTCTTGATATCATCTGGTAAATTCTTGGTCACAATATCAACACCCTTATCTTTCAGACCGTAGGTTGTTGTTTTAGCTTCAAACTTCTTACCATCTAATTGATCATTGGAAATATCTTTAACAACTGTTCCCACTTCCTTGATTGTTGAAGTTAGAATGAAGTTTGATTTTTTACCATCACTAGCTGTATAGTTTCCTTCTTCGGATTGGTCACGGTCAACACCGATAGCCCAAACCTTTTCATCGCTGTTAGAATCCAAGCCTTCGTTAATTTCCTTGGCTTGTGAAAAGACTCCCTTACCAGAACCACCAGCAGCATGGTAAATCACATCAACACCACCAGAGTACATAGAAGCGGCAATCGTTTGTCCTTTAGCTGAATCATTGTAGTTACCAACATATTGGGTTTCAACTTCAATATTCTTATCAACAGAAGCAACACCTGCTTTGAAACCTGTTTCAAAGCGTGTAATGGTATCTGACTCAACACCACCAACAAATCCGACTTTTCCTGTCTTAGACTGCATAGCCGCCGCGATACCTGCTAAATAAGCTCCTTCATTGTCTGCAAAGAGGACACTGGCTACGTTATCCTGATCTTTAATAACGTCATCAATGATAACATAATTAGTATCAGAGTTAGATTCAGCCGCTTCACTAACAGCATCGTGCAAGTTATAGCCGATACCAAAGATAAGGTTATAGCCCTTACTTACAGCCGAATCCAGATTTGTCGCATACTGTGATTCATCATCTGATTGGAAATACGTATAATCTGTATCCTTCTTCAGCTTGTTTTCCTTAGCCCAAGCTTGCAAACCTTCCCAAGCAGATTGGTTAAAGGACTTGTCATCGACACCACCTGTATCGGTTACGATAGCAGCCTTAACAGAACTATCTGAGCCCGACTGGGACGAACGACTACAAGCTGCAAGTGTAAATACAGCTACAGCAGCCAAACCGAGACCAATAATTTTTTTGTTCATCTTCATAAATGAACTCCTCCTCTAAAAAGTCGCAACTAGGTTGCAAGTATATCTTAAACCCTTAGGGTCTAATCCAAAATAAGCTGGACTTAATCGAAGTCCCGAAATGAGTATGGCAATAACTCACCGACTGTCATCTCGACTGTCGCACCATCCTTAGCAACCAAGGTTACCTGACAGTCTAAATCAAAAAATTCTACCATAACCTGCCGGCAGGCACCGCAGGGCGAGATTGGCTCCTTAGTATAACCGTAAACGGCAATCTTTGCAAAATCCGAGTATCCTTCTGATATCGCCTTAAAAATGGCAGTACGCTCAGCACAATTAGTTAAACCAAAACTGGCATTTTCAATATTGCATCCTTGAAAGATCTGTCCCGATTTTGTTAAAAGGGCTGCTCCTACTGGAAAATGCGAATAAGGCGTATAGGAATACTGGCTGGCCTCCTTGGCCAACTGGACTAAATCAATAGTCATGATCAGCTACTTCTCCATTAACAATAGCTACACCTGCTGAGGCTCCAATCCGAGTTGCACCTGCATCAATAAAAGCCTGAGCATCCTCATAAGAACGAGCACCCCCGGAAGCTTTGACACCTACGGTAGATCCAACGGTTTGACGCATCAATGCTACATCAGGAACCGTAGCCCCCCCTGTCGAGAAGCCTGTTGAGGTTTTGACATAATCAGCACCGGCTGAAACAGCTAATTGACAGGCTTTAACCTTTTGTGCATCTGTCAATAAGCAAGTCTCAATGATAACCTTGACTAACTTGTCCCCACTCGCTTCAACGACAGCACGAATATCCGCTTCAACAGCAGCAGTATTCCCTGATTTTAGCTCACCAATATTAATAACCATATCCACTTCATCTGCGCCATTAGCAATAGCATCCTTAGTTTCAAAAACTTTGACCGCAGAGGTATTAGCGCCTAGAGGAAAACCAATAACGGTGCAAACCTTGACGTCGGAGTCTTTTAAAGCTGCTGCTGCATGAGCGACCCAGGTAGGATTGACACAGACACTGGCAAAATCGTACTCCTTAGCCTCTGCCAATATAGCATCAATTTGTTCTCTAGTAGCCTCAGGTTTCAATAAGGTATGATCAATATATTTATTAATAGACACAGCACTCTCCTAATCAATAATGGTTAATATCTCTTGTGTGGCAGTCTTCTCGTCACTTATTGTAACATTTTTTACAAATTCTGTAATCTTTTTTTGAGGAATTTTTCGATTGGAGTAAATTTTTGCTAACAAGTCACCAGAAAAAACCGTATCTCCAACTTTTTTCTCGAACATAATACCAGCATCATAATCTAATTGATCGGTTTTTACGGAGCGTCCAGCTCCCAGTTCCATAGCGAAATGCCCAAAGTACAGCGCTGGTAAAGCACTAATATAACCAGCCTTATCCGCTCTTACCTCATAGATGTACTCTGTTTTAACAGGACGATAAATATCAGAAACCTCTCCCCCTTGAGCGGCTACTAAATCTTCAAATTTCTGCAGAGCCGAACCATTGGTCAAGTGGTTTTTAATTTCTACTAGATCAACGTCTCTTCCTCCTAGTTTTAACATCAGCTGCGCCAACTGACAAATAAAGTTTGTAATGTCAGTCCGCCCCTGACCCTGCATGATAGCAACTGCCTCTAGCACCTCCAAACGATTGCCAATGGCCTGCCCTAAAGGCTGACTCATATCTGTTACTGCTGCTACAGTTTGGCGTCCAACTTCTCTGCCAAGCTTAACCATGGTCTCAGAAAGCGCTTGAGCATCATCTAAATTCTTCATAAAAGCACCATTCCCGACCGTAACATCTAGCAAAATAGCATCAGCCCCTGCTGCAATTTTTTTGGACATAACTGAGCTAGCAATAAGGGGCATAATATCAACCGTTGCAGTAACATCACGCAGTGCATAAAGAAGCTTATCTGCCTTTACCATATTCTCTGACTGGCCGATGACAGCAAGGCCCTTGTCTTGTACCTGTCTAATAAAATCAGCCTGCGTTACCTCAATTTGATAACCTTTAATGGATTCCAATTTATCCAAGGTACCACCCGTATGGCCCAAACCACGGCCACTCATCTTAGCCACAGGAATACCAAAACTCGCTACTAAAGGAGCTAAAATCAAGGTCACCTTGTCACCGACACCTCCGGTCGAATGTTTATCCACCTTGATACCAGCAATAGCTGATAAGTCTAGCTGATCTCCCGACTCAACCATTGCCATTGTTAAGTCGCGAGTCTCCCGCATAGTCATGCCCTTAAAATAAGTCGCCATGGCAAAAGCTGACATCTGATAATCAGGCACATCGCCTGCTACATAACCATTGATAAGCCATCTAATCTCCTGAGTGGTTAATTCGTAACCATCTCGTTTTTTCTGAATTAAATCAACTGCTCTCATCTTTTTTACTCCTTAAGATATAGTACCCTTTATCTTTTTTTAGGATAGCGACATTGCCAAAAATGTCCAACATTTTAGCCTTTGCACTTGGTGCTCCCTGTTTTTTCTGGATGACAATCGTTAGACTGCCTCCCTCATTAAGATGGTTATAAGCTCCTTCAAGGATGGCATGGACCACCTGTTTACCTGCCCTGATAGGAGGATTGCTGATAATATAATCAAAGCTTCCTTCAACCTGCTTGTAGGCCGATGACGCAAAAATAGTTGCTGAAATACCATTGCGTTCAGCATTGCGACGTGCTAAGTCAAGGGCACGATGATTAACATCCACCATAGTCACTCTAACCCCCTGCGCCTTAGCTAGGGCAATTCCCAGAGGACCGTAACCGCAGCCAACATCTAACACTGTTTTGCCAGCTTCGAAATTCAGCTGATTTAAGAGCAGTTGGCTACCATAATCAACCATCTTTTTAGCAAATACCCCTGCATCGGTGTAGAAATGCAAGTCCTCCCCTAAAAGTTGAACCCTTAAATCATGAATGTCATGATCAGCATCGGGATTAGCAGCATAATACATCTTTGCCATAATGGTTCACTTTTTCCTTTCAACACTTTTTATAGTAGACAGACTTTTGAGGCCACACCCCCTTATCAGAAGCTGGGCCTACCTGATGGGATTAATCATCGTGGCTGTTTGTCCCACCTCCATAAATTTTCAATCTTTTCATATAAACTAGCCATAATATGTAATACAGTGGTGGCTTGCCCCAGTCGATGATCCAGGCATAGGGAAATGATCTAGAGAGACTGACGAGATGTCTTTTTCAAAAATCAGAAACAAAAATGGGTCCAACGCCAAGTTTCAAATGGAAATTCGTCAGCGATTAAAAATTCTCTAGAAGACTGCTTTTTAATGTCTAACGTTTTTTCACTCTTGTCTTCTTTTTGTTTTTTTCTGCCTGCACAGCTACCTCATTTTATCATATTTTGTGCTACAATAGACCTATGTCTCATGAATTTATTAATTTTGAAGCTATCGATCGGCAAACTTGGCAGCAGTTACGTCACTCCGGGCAACCGCCATTAACTCAAAAAGAATTAGATTCTATCAAAAGTCTCAATGATAATATTGATATTCAAGATGTTATCGATGTCTACCTGCCCTTGGTCAGCCTCATTCAAATCTATAAGAATGCTCAAGAAAATCTCAGCTTTGCCAAGGGAATCTTTTTGCAAAGACACCCTAAAAAAAGACCCTTCATTATCGGGATCTCTGGCTCAGTTGCCGTCGGTAAATCAACAACTAGCCGTCTGCTTCAGCTCCTACTGGCCAGAACCTTTCGTGACAGTCAAGTCGAGATGGTGACGACAGATGGTTTTCTCTACCCCAATAAAACCTTAGTCGAGCGAAACCTGTTAGACAAAAAAGGGTTCCCCGAGAGTTACAATATGGAACTGCTGATAAACTTTTTAGACAGTATGAAAAATGGTCAGGAGATGGCTATTCCAGTCTACTCTCATGAAATCTATGATATTATTCCTGATAAAAAGCAAACCATATCAGCACCTGACTTTCTTATTGTCGAAGGGATCAATGTCTTCCAAAATCAGCAGAATCATCGCCTCTATATGAATGATTACTACGATTTTTCTATCTATATTGACGCTGAGGTTGCCCAGATTGAAACTTGGTACTTGGAACGCTTCCAAGCGCTCCTGCGTCTGGCTAAAAAAGACGAGCGCAATTACTATCACTCCTTGACCAAAGTTAGCTTTGAAGAAGCCTTAAAGGTCGCCAAAAACATTTGGAAGACTATTAATCTTCTTAATTTAAAAAATTATATTGAACCTACTCGAAACCGTGCCGAATTGATATTGCATAAATCACAAAGCCATAAGATTGACAAAATTTACCTGAAAAAATGATTAGGGCTTGTCAAACCCTTGAAATTTCTATATAATGGAATGGTTAGTAAAATTGGAGGTGAAAAACGTTGGCAAATATTAAATCAGCTATCAAGCGTGCTGAAAAAAACGTTAAACAAAACGCACAAAACTCAGCTCAAAAATCAGCTTTGCGCACTGCTGTCAAGGCATTTGAAGCAAACCCAACCGAAGAACTTTTCCGCGCTGCTTCTTCAAGCATCGATAAAGCCGCTTCAAAGGGACTGATTCACAAAAACAAAGCTAGCCGTGATAAAGCTCGTCTTGCAGCTAAACTTGGTTAATAGAATTCACCTCCTTTTGGAGGTTTTTTTGTGGACTTCTGTAATTTTGTAAGTAGTAAATCCATACCAACTGGAAGTCACAGAGCCCTTTAGAGTATGAAAAAAGTCTAGATTTAGGAGTTTCCCCCAGCTTCAAAAAAGAACTTTTACTACTTTAAATACCCCAAAAAAAGATAGAACCGATCTGGTTCTATCTTTTTAGTTACCGGCTATAATTGACAATGAATGGGACTTTATACAAAGTTCATCCTATACCACTAATTTAATCTCAAAAACAGTTCCTGTCGGGTTATTATCATTAACCGTAATGCTTCCGTTTAGGGCATCTGTAATTTGTTTAGCAAGTGACAGACCTAAGCCAAAGCCACCTGTTTGACGAGTCCTAGCTTTATCAATGCGATAGAAACGATCGAAAATCTTAATTTTATCTTCATCACTGATACCAGGACCATTGTCTGCTACTGCAATCACTAGCTTTTTATCCTTGAGCATCACTTGAATATCAATAGCACCGTCGTCGCCTGTGTATTTAACAGCATTATCAAAAAAGATGGTAATCAACTGCTTAATTAAGGTTTTATCAGACTTAATAGAAGCATCTAGCTGGTTGGAAAAGGTAAAGCCCTTATCGTTTTCATCAGCAATCATAGCATAACTCTCAAAGATAGCATCAAAAAAACTAGGAGTAATTTCTTCAAGGGTTGCTTTAAGCTTTTCATCCCGCCTTGCCAAGTTTAAAAGGTTAATCGTCAACATCCGCATGTTTCGAACTTCCTCCAAACTAGAAGCAATAGTCTCATAATTATCTAGGATAGTCTCATCTGGCTTTCTAAAGAGGGATTCCAAGCGATTCTGTAGAACAGTCAAAGGTGTCCGCAGTTCATGGCTGGCATCTTCAACAAAATTCTTTTGCTTCTCATAGCTAGCTAAGATCGGTTTACGCGACCAATAAGCCAGATATAAGCTGGCAAAAATAGAAATTAGCCAAAAGAAAATCATCACCGAAATAATGATAAAACGGTAACGTGAACTCAAGCCATCCAGCTGATTAACACTGATGGCGATAGTCACGTAAGCTACTTTAGGAAAACGCTTGTCAGACGCTGCTATGGTTTTATAACGATAGTGTTCCGTCTCGCGAAAGGTTCCATCAACACTAATTTCCTCTACCTGATTGAGATGATTCTTATCCATAGTCAGCCGATTGAGACCTGAAAAGATCTCAGAACTATTAAGGATCTTGCCCTTGCTGTCATAGAGAATAATCTCAACATTAGCACTCAATTCTACATGCGATCTTTTACTTCCTCCAATATTGCTATTACCGTCACCGAGAAAATCATCACCATCTGTGAAAACTGATAAATTGGAAGCATTGCTGCCTTCAAAAGCTGAGTAAAAGTTCGCCTTATACATATTCATATAAATATAAGATTCGACATTATCGGCAGCCTTATCGATATTATCGTCGACCGAAGAATAAATTCCGACTCGCATAATCTGCAAAATCATGACAGTCATAATTAAGAAAATGGTCGTAAAAACTGAAAAAAATCGAAAAAAAGTTGAGAAACCTTCCGAAAACAGCTGTTTCTTTAGCCTAGATAACATCCTTTAAGATATACCCCACACTGCGTAGTGTATGCAAGTGTTTTTCAAAGTCTGTACCTTTTAATTTCTTTCTAACCTTAGAAACATAGACCTCTACTACTGAGACTGTTGTATCACTGTCAAAACCCCAAATACGGTCAAAAATCTGTGCTTTGGGTAAGATAACATTCTGATTCTGCAAGAAATAAACAAGCAGATCAAATTCCTTACCTAATAGATCGACTTCCTTACCGTTGACAACAACGCTATTGGTTGAGATGTCGCAAGTCAAATCACCGTAAGTAATACTGCTATCGTTTAATTTTCCTGAACGCTTGAGTAGAGCCTGAATACGCATCTTCAGCTCTTCAAGATAAAATGGTTTCGTCAGATAATCATCCGCTCCTAGTTCAAAACCATGCCCTTTGTCGTCCAAAGCCTCCTTAGCCGTCGTAATTAAGACAGGTGTCTTAATGCCCTTTTCACGCAATTCTTTAAGGACTATAAAACCATCTTTTTCCGGCAACATCAGATCTAAAAGAATCAAGTCATAGACACCTGTTTCAGCTTCAAACAGCCCTTCTGCCCCATCAAAAACCTGAGTTACCTCTGCAAAATCATCTAGAAAATCATAAACTGAATTTGATAAACTTAAATCATCTTCAATCAGCAAAATTTTAATCAAATTGGTTTGTTTCATATGCGTCCCCTTTATACGTACATACCCAAGGAGGTCTCTCTTGCCTACATAACATTTTCTAGTCTTACAACACAGAAAAAAACGAGAAGGCCTCCTTCTATTTTACATTAAACGCCTTAGTATGTAACTACTAGCAAGCGCCCTTTTAATAAATCCTAGAATTATTGAAGGGCTGCGTAGGAGGAAAAGTTACACTGCCAAGACTTACCCCTATATCTTACCATAAATCCCCGCGCTTGTCGTAGCTAACCTCACCCAGCCTTCATATTTTTAGCTTTTTTATAGAAACTTTCATATACCTGTTTAGCAATTCTTATCCTCGATTATGCAAATGATAGTTTCAAAAAGCCAGGAGATCTTTTGAACACAATTAGTTGTGCGGAGTTGGCAATAGGGTAAAAAGATTTGACAGCATAGTATATTCAAAGAGCATAAAATCAAAAAGAGTAAGACTTCCTTAGAGGACGTACCAGCTAAGGTTAGCCTTACTCAATTTAATCAACTGCTGCTTGAATTGCAGTCTCAACAGCTGCCTTATCCTTTTGAATCAGATCAAGACGAGCTGAAATTTCTTTAATTCCCATTGTGATATTGCGTGCAATCGCCTTGTCATTTAATTGCGGTTCAAAGAAGGCCTTATATTCTGTCAGAGCTTCTGGAGTTTTAAAATTATTTGAAGGGTAAATAACAAACTTATCAAAACTCATATCTCCACCTAATGTGGCCTTTATCCAATCCCAATTATCCTTAGCCCAATTCCAGACAATCATTTGAGTGAAAGGGCGCATGAGGAAATAAGCATACCAAGTGGATAGATCTTGCGGCTTCACGACATCCTTATCCTTCCACTGAGTCAAGATATGTGTCAGAGTCGCTGAATCCTTAGTATAAGAGAGCGCATTAGCTATTTGACGTTTAAAGTTACCATCATTGCTAGCAACGTAAGCTGCCAAGTACTGCTCAACCAAGGCTGGAGTCTCAGCATATTTCATTTCATTAGTCAAGACAGAAGCACGAATGGAAGCCGGCAAGTCCTCTAATCTCTCTTTATATTCTTGGAATATAGCATGAGCATGCGCTACGGCACTGTTATTATCTGCCTTAAGCATCAGACGGATAGCCGATTGGCGGACCATTTCATCTTCATCTGCTTCGCCTGGCTTTTTATCATAACCAAGACGAACAAAATTTTGTCCTGCAACTTCCTCAATTAGCTGTTTGAAGGAATGTTCTGCTGGTGTTCCTTCGTCAATAAAACGGTCCAGCCCGGACACAATTTGCTCACCGGCTGCGGCCACCATATAAGAGGTTTCTTCAGGCAGTTTGTTCAAAAGAGGAACTAAATCTGCATAAGAAATCTCTCCGCTCTCAGCCAGAAGTCTGCGCTCTTGGAGGACCTGTAGTTTAGAAGTCTTATCTAAAGCTGCGAACTCGTCCAAGATAGCGTCCCACAATTCATCTTGATAGTGAGTGATATAGTGGGCAGTATTGCCGGTATTCAAACGCAGAGCACCCTGATTTTGAGAAGCTAAACTGGAATAGTTAGGAATTTCAATACTTTCTTGGGAAAGTGTTTCTGGCAAGCCTGACCAGTTGCTATTTAAGGGGATTTGCCAGAGGCGCTGCTGCTTTTCATGCTCCCCAATAAAGAATTGTTTTTGACTCACAATCAAAGTGTCATCAACAACTTTAACAGTCACGAGAGGATATCCAGGCTGCTCCAACCAGGCAGTCATAAAACTAGCAACATCTTTATCAGAGGCAGCTGACAAAGCATTCCAAAGATCACGCCCAACAGTATTGCCGTACTGATGCTTTTCAAAGTAAGCTTTCAAACCAGATGCAAACGCTGCATCTCCCAACCAGCGTCGCAGCATATGCATGAGGCGACTTCCCTTGGCGTAAACAATAGCCGGATCAAAAAGAGTGTTGATCTCATCAGGATGGTTGACATCAACGTGGACAGACTGGACACCATCGGTAGCGTCACGTTTGAGAGCCAAGGGTACGCCAGTTGTTTGGAAATCTTCAAAGATATTCCAATCTGGCTCGATAGCATCAACCGAAACGTATTCCATCATATTGGCAAAGGATTCATTCAACCAGAGATCATCCCACCATTTCATGGTGACCAGATTACCAAACCATTGATGAGCTAGCTCATGCGCTACGACTAAAGCGACCTGTTGGCGACTGCTGACGGTTGAATTGTCATCAACCACTAGGTAAACTTCACGGTAGGTTATCAAGCCCCAATTCTCCATAGCACCTGCTGAAAAATCAGGCAGAGCAATATGGTAAGAATGAGAAAGAGGGTAAGCTACACCGTAGTAGTCCTCATAAAAATCAATAACACGTACAGCAATATCTAGAGCAAAATCTAACGAAGAAGACTGGTGAGCTTTAGTTGCAAAAATCCCCACCTCTGTGCCATTTTTGGTGCTTGCTTTCTTACTCTGCAAGTCTCCTAGGGCAAACGCCAAGAGGTAGGAAGACATGCGCGGTGTTGTATCAAAGGTCCAAACACCCGTTTCCTGACGCAATTCAACATTTGTTTCTGGCATGTTAGACAGTACGATTTCACCGTCCGCTTGGTCAAATTTGATAGCCAAATCAAAGCTGGCCTTAGCCTCGGGTTCATCAATAGATGGAAAAGCTTCGCGGGCGAAATGGCTTTCAAACTGGGTTGCAATAATCTCTTTTTTAACCCCATCAACCGTATAATAGGATGGATAGATACCAGTCATATTGTCTGTAATTTGGCCGGAGAATTCTAACACCAGAGTCATACTGCCTGTCTCAGATAAATTGAGATGAACAGCCTCATGCTCATCATCTAAGGTAAATTCAACAGCCTGATTATCCAAAAGGACTGAGCTCACACTCAAACCCTTTTGATGAAAAGATACCTGATAATCAAGTGCTTCACCACTGATAGCTACATTACCTGAAAAAGTCTTTTCTTCACGGTTAATGTCTAAGAAAATATTATAATTTTCGGGTACAAATTTTTCAATAAAGTGCTCTACAGAATTCATAAAACTCCTTCATTCTTTTAAAGATTCTATTACATTTTGTCACTGCCATACTATGCAAGAACAGACCAAGATTAAGGGCTGGAACTCGCGTCCCAGCCCCAATTATAACATATCCATTACTAAAGTTCGACAATTTTTCCTGTTTTAAGGTAGACAACCCATTCACAGAGGTTACGAGCATAGTCCCCAATCCGTTCCAAATACATCAGAACTTGGAAATACTCCTTGGCCGCAAAAGCAGCATCTGGATTCTGGCGGATCGCTTCAACGGTTAGGTTCTGTGTTTCAACGAAAAGGTCGTCAATATGCTCATCATGTGCAGCTACTTCATAGGCTGCTGCTTCATCAGCTTTGATATAAACATTTAACGCTTCTTCTACCATATCACGAACCGCACGCCCCATCCTATTGATGGCCTCTTCAACTTCTTGGATACGCTCCTCACCCTTCATGCGGATAGTAGCCTTGGCAATAGCTGAAGCATGATCCCCCATGCGCTCAACATCGCTGGAGGCCTTGAGCACGGTAATCACTGAACGTAAATCTGTTGAGACTGGCTGCTGCAGGGCGATGATTTCCAAGGATTTTTTTTCCAGCTTGGTTTCATAATTATTGACAACATCGTCAGACTCAATGACCTCTTTCGCCAATTCACGATCGTGACTGATGAAGGCGCGAACGGTTTTACTGATTTGGGAACTGACCTCAGTCCCCATTGCATAAAACTGATTATGCAATTTATCTAATTCTTCTTCAAATTGTGTACGTAACATAAAATCGCTTTCCTATCTATTCGATAATGATTGCCTAGCCAGCCTAGCCAAATTTACCACTGATATAATCTTCAGTCTCTTCATGGGCAGGATTGAGGAACATTTCCTTGGTTGAATTGAATTCAACTAAATCACCGGCCAAGAAGAAACCTGTTCTATCAGAAATCCGCGACGCCTGCTGCATGGAGCGGGTCACAATAAGCATAGTATATTGATCTTTTAGACCATAGAGCGTTTCTTCAATCTTCCCTGAAGAAATTGGATCTAGGGCCGATGTCGGCTCATCCATTAAAATAATTTTGGGACTAGTTGCCAATACGCGGGCAATACAAACCCTCTGCTGTTGTCCGCCAGACAGACCCAAGGCTGAATCGTGAAGACGATCTTTAACCTCATCCCAGATAGAAGCTCCAATCAAGGATGTCTCTACTGCCTCGTCCAGAACGGCCTTATCCTTGACTCCTTTGATACGAAGACCATAGGTAACATTTTCGTAAATAGTCATTGGAAAAGGGTTGGGCTGCTGAAAGACCATGCCGATTTCCTTACGCAGTTCCACCGTATCAGTTCTTGGTCCGTAAATATTGTGGCCATTATACGTAATAGCTCCCGTCAAGGTCACCTCGGGATTGAGATCCCCCATACGATTGATGGCCCGCAGCAGAGTTGATTTACCTGAACCAGAGGGTCCAATCAGGGTGGTGATCTCAGTAGGCAAGAAATCCATAGTAATATTATTCAGGGCTTTCTTCTGATTATAGTAGACCGACAGGTCCTTGACCTGTAAAATAGGTTCTGTCATAAGATTCCTTTCTATCCGAAGCGGCCAGAGACATAGTCGCTGGTTGATTGACACTGCGCATTTTGGAAAATCTTAGCCGTCTTGTCATACTCAATCAAATCACCTAAGTAAAAGAAGGCTGTATAGTCGCTGACACGGGCAGCCTGTTGCATATTATGAGTAACGATAATAATCGAATAATCCTTCTTGAGTTCAGCCATTGTTTCTTCCAGCTGCATGGTAGCAATGGGATCAAGAGCTGAAGCAGGTTCATCCATTAAGAGAATATCCGGCTTAACCGAAATAGCCCGAGCGATGCAAAGACGCTGCTGCTGTCCACCAGACAAGGTGAAGGCAGATTTATGCAAATCGTCTTTGACTTGATCCCAAAGAGCTGCCTGTTTAAGCGATGTTTCAACGATCTCATCTAGGGTCTGTTTATCTTTCACACCAGCACGTTCGTGAGCAAAGGTGATATTTTTATAGATGGATTTAGCAAAGGGATTAGGACGTTGAAAAACCATACCGATATGTTTACGCATAGCATAAACATTGATTTCGGGCCGATTGATGTCAATCCCTTCATACCAAATTTCACCCGTCACCTTAGCAATATCAATAGTATCATTCATACGATTGAGACTGCGCAAGAAAGTTGATTTCCCGCAGCCGGATGGACCAATAAAGGCCGTAATTTTATTTTTTTCAAACTGCATATCAATACCCTTGATGGCCTCATTTTGGCCATAGTAAACATGCAAGTCCTTGGTCTCAAGTGCCAATTCCTTGCCTTCAAAGGTCATGATATGACGCTCATTCCAATTATATTCTGCCATATATATTCCCTTATTTCGCTGATGTCAAGCGAGCATGTAATTTCTTGCCCAGATAGCGAGCAGATAAATTAAAGATTAAAATGAAAATTAGAAGGATTGCGGCACTACCAGCTGACACCATAGTCGCATCAGGAATGGTGCCTTCACTGTTGACCTTCCAGATATGAACAGCCAGTGTTTCCGACTGCCTAAAAATGGAAATAGGACTGGTAACACTTAAAGGATTCCAGTTTCCCCAGTCTAGAGCAGGCGCTGACTGCCCCGCTGTATAGATAAGCGCTGCCGCTTCACCAAAGATACGTCCAGAAGCTAGTACAACACCTGTCACAATACTAGGAATTGCTTCGGGGATAACCACATGAAGCACCGTTTCCCAACGAGAAAGTCCCAATGCCAATCCTGCTTCACGCTGGGTATGATGGACATTTCGCAAACTATCCTCGACTGTCCGCGTCATCTGTGGTAAGTTAAAGACAGTTAGAGCCAGAGCACCGGAGATAATGGAGAAACCGTATTGAAACTGGACAACAAAAATCAGATAACCAAAGAGCCCCACAACAACCGATGGCAGTGATGACAAAATCTCAATACAGGTTCTGATAAAATCTGTCAAGCGTCCCTTCTTAGCATACTCAGCCAGATAAATTCCAGCACCTGTAGAAAGAGGAATAGAAATAATCAGCGTAATAACCAGCAAAAAGAGAGAATTATACAGCTGAATGCCGATACCGCCACCAGCTTCATATGAAGAAGACTTTCCTGTTAGGAAATGCCAGCTGACATGTGGCAGTCCTCTGAGCAGAATGTAGAGAATCAAAGCAGCCAGTATGGTAACAATGATACCAGCAATCGTATAGAGGATTGCTGTCATAATTTTATCAAATTGTTTAGCGTTCATAGTTTACCTTTTTCTCCCTAGTAATGAACCTCATCAGCATATTAAAGGCCAGACTCATAATCAGCAGAACCAAAGCCAAAGACCAGAGAACATTGTTCTGAACTGTTCCCATAACAGTATTTCCAATCCCCATGGTTAGAACTGACGTTAAGGTTGACGCTGGAGTAATCAACGAAGTTGGCATGACGGCTGAATTTCCGACAACCATCTGGATAGCTAACGCCTCACCAAAAGCGCGCGCCATTCCAAAGACAACAGCTGTGAAAATACCTGGCTTAGCAGCATGCAGGATGACACGCCAAATCGTTTGCCAGCGTGTTGCCCCCATAGCCAGACTAGCTTCGCGGTAGTGGCGGGGAACTGAACGCAGACTATCTGTTGTCATAAAGGTAACAGTGGGCAGAATCATGACGAAGAGTACAAAAACTCCCGAAAGAATCCCAAACCCCGTGCCGCCAAAAAGGGTCCGCACAGCCGGTACGACTACTTGCAAACCAATAAAACCATAGACTACTGATGGAATCCCTGTCAAAAGTTCAATAGCAGGCTGAAGTAGGCGTGCTCCCCGTTTAGGAGAGATCTCTGTCATAAAGATAGCAGCTCCAATTGCAAACGGTGTCGCGATCAAGGCTGATAAAATAGTAACGATGAAGGATCCTGTAATCATCGGTAGAGCCCCCATCATATACTGACCGTGAGCATCTTTAACTGACGGCTTCCAATTTTTTCCAAATAGGAAATCAAAGATATTGACACCATCAACAAAGAAGGTAGACAAACCTTTTTGAGCAACAAAAACTAAAATCATGGCCACAATGAAGGCAATCAGCATCAAGCAAAGAAAGGTGATAGTCTTACCAAATTTTTCCAGCCGTGAATTTTTCGATGGCGAAGTTAATTGCGTCGCCAAATCCTGTTTTTTCATGAAAACTCCTCTTATTTTGCAGTCACATTACCATCTGCATCCTTGATGACTTTCATGTCATTGATGGAAATGTAGCCCATATCCTTAACCACTCCATTTTGAACCTCATCGCTGAGAATATACTTCAAAAATTCCTTGGTTAGGCCTGTAGCTTTTCCCCTAGTATACATGTGTTCATAAGACCAGAGAGGCCAGTCGTTAGTAGTAACATTTTTGGCAGTCGGGGCATGGCCATTAAGGTTAACTGTTGCTACGCTATCATCAACATAGGCAAAAGCCAAATACGAGATAGCCCCCGGTGTTTGTGACACGATAGAACGCACCATACCGTTTGAATCCTGCTCCTGACTTTGTTTACTATCTTTATCCTTCATAATAACACTGTCAAAGGTTGAGCGTGTTCCTGAACCTGCTGCGCGATTGATAATAGTAATTTCTAAGTCCTTGCCACCTAATTGTTTCCAATTGGTATATTCACCGGTAAAGATTTTTTGCAGCTGCTCCGGTGTTAGATTTTTCATTCCTACCTCTTTATTCGCGATAACGGCAATCCCTGCGACAGCAACCTGATGGTCAACCAATTTGCTGGCGTCAATACCACTTTTTTCCTCAGCAAAGACATCGCTGTTACCGATCTGGACGGCACCGGACTGAACTTGGGACAGCCCCGTTCCAGAACCACCACCTTGAACGTTGATAATCTTACCTTGATTCTTTTCAGAAAAGCTATCAGCTGCTCCTTCTACCAAAGGCTGCAGGGCGGTTGACCCGACGGAAGTGATATTCTCCCCTCGATCAATCCAGCTAGCGCAAGCGGACAGACAAAAGAGAGCTGCCCCCATCATGGCAAGGAGAAGTAAACGTTTTTTATTCCATTTTTTCATCTTCAATTCCTGTCAATTTAGTTCTAAAATCAAGCGATTGTAATATATAATTGGAAGCATCAAACCTCCACTTCTAATGATAACACATTACTTTTATTTTGGATATACCAGTTTTCATTGTAACAAAACTGTTACATCCGCCCTTGAACTCTCAATCCTTTTGGATAAGAATTCTTCAAAGTGCTTCCGACAACTTTCGCAAATCCCAGACCATTACCACCTGCTAAAATCTGATACCAGCCATTGGTCACAGGGGTATCTAAGGTGAGAGTATTACCAGAAACATAAGTGCGGAATTGTTGATCATCGAGCGATACTGTCTGGGTCACTTGGTCACTCGTTAAAGCCACACCAAGCGCAAAGGAGGGCTCAAATCGCTTCTTTTTGAAGGTTCCAAGATGGAGGCCATTGCGGGCTATCTTTAAGCCCGACAAATCGGGTAAGCCTTTAGGAAGACAGTAGAGCTCATCACCGAAGGTCTGCAGTATACCTGTTAGCTCGATGTTTAGTAGTCGGTTCGCAAACTCCTGCCAGAGGCGCTTCTGCTCCTGGGTCAAATTGCTCCTAGGAGATTTGACTTTTAGGGGCTTCTTGAGCGCAGGCCGCCTATCGTGCAGATGAGCGATGAACTGCCCTTCACCCTTAAAACGATGAGGATACATTCGAGCGGTTTCCGGCATATCAATGCCATCAACCATCCCATTCATTTTTTCTACCGGAAGCAGGCTTAAATCAGCATATTGTTCTAAAAGCCAAGAAATAATGTCTTCATTCTCCTCAGGGGCCCAAGTACAAGTCGAATAAATGAGACGGCCAGCAGGAGCTAACATAGTTATAGCTTCCCTTAGAATCTCTTTTTGCAAGTCAGCACATTGGGCAGGATAATCCTGATGCCAATATTGGATAGCATCTGCATCCTTACGGAACATTCCTTCGCCAGAGCAGGGAGCATCAAGGACAATTAGGTCAAAATAATCCTGAAAGACCTTGGCTAAACGCTGGGGGGTCTCATTTGTCACCACGACATTGCGCGCACCAAAGCGCTCAACATTTTCTGCCAAAATCTTGCTGCGTTTTTTAGAGATATCGTTGCTAATAAGCAGACCAGTATTATCTAAATAGCTGAGCAGATGGGTCGTCTTACCACCAGGAGCAGCCGCCAAATCTAAAACCTTCATCCCCTTGGTCGGAGCGGCAACCTGCCCTACCATTTGGGCAGCGGGTTCCTGCGAATAGACCAAACCAGTAACATGCGCAATAGATTTTCCCGAGATCTTCCCATAATGGCCCCAAGGTGTATGAGGAATCGCATCAGGAAAACTCTGCTGCACTTTTTTCAAGGGATTCAATCGAAAAGCAGGAACAGCTTCATGCTGCAAACTTGCTAAGAAATCATCACTGTTATCTCCTAAAATTGCTTGATATTTTCCAATAAAGTCCTTAGGTAATGTCATAAAAATATTATATCAAAAAAGACTAGTGGTTTGCACCAATCTAGCCTTTTAAAGCATTTTTTCTGCTTATATAATCGACTTTTATCTATTAATACCAGCTATTAAAATCTATCCCAGCGGAAGAAATTACGGATACCATGGAAGCCATCGTTTCTGAAACCATAACTGTAGCGGTTTCTTTCAGAGTGACGCGGATAGCGATAAAAGTATCGGCTTAAGGAATGGCGATCTTGATAACGAGGACGCTCATATCTCTGATTACGAGATTGTTTTGACCTTTGAACTAAAACACCATTCGCATTAAAGTAAAGTCGTTGTCCATTGATTACCTGCCAACCAGTTACGGCAATACCATTTTTATCAAGATAGAACGTTTCACCATCTGAATTTTTGACGAACTCGTTAGAAACCATATTTCCATATTCTTTATCGAAATATCTTATCTTACCATTATCGTCGGTAATAAAACTGCCTTTAACTTGGAAACCGTAAGAGTCGTAGAATTGGGTGTAAGTCTTGTACTTACCTTTGACTTGAGTCAAGCCGACATCCATAATGCCATTAGTGAAATGACGCCATTTATTACCAAATTGATAGTAGCCATTTTCGTAACGCGTACCATCTCCAGTAAAGTAAGATTTTTTCCCTTGCGCATTGGTGATAAACTGATTAATAGCCATATTACCATACTGCTTATCGAAATATCTCACCTTACCATCTTTATCAGTTACCAACTCCCCTTTGACTTGGAAACCTTGAGCATCATAGTATTGGGTGTAAGTCTTAGATTTACCTTTGACTTGAGTTAGGCCTACAGCCATGACACCATTTTCAAAATGACGCCATTTATCGCCAAATGGATAGTAGCCATTTTCAAGGCGTTTTCCTTGACTGTTGAAGTAATAGCTCTTACCAGCATTATCAGTATAGATGCCATCTTTCAGAGCCTTACCATCTTTGCCAAAGTAATAAGTTGCACCGTTAATCTTTTGCATACCTGTAACCATGTATCCCTTTTGATCAAAGTAATACAGGTTATTATTTTCAGTGATAAAGCTAGATTTCGCCTGTACACCATTCTTATAGTAAACATAGCCCTTACCATCATGAGAAATACCTGAAACAGATGGCTTTGAAGGCTCGGATGGCCTTGACGGTTGTGAGGGCTGAGATGGTTGAGATGGTTGTGACGGATTTGTTGACTTGCTAAGCAGAGCCGCTGGTAAATAGAGCTTGTTGTCTGTCAGATTGAAGTAACCCTTGCTGTCACCGAGCACATATTTAGCCCCACGCCCTAAGATATTAGAACCATTGAAGTACTTAGCCGACCAATTAGTAATCTTAACCGAAGCATCGATTGGTTTTCCTGTCGAAATTTGCTTGGTCGTAAAGAGACTTGGGTAGAGCTTTTGCAGTTCATCTAAGAATTTACCGCCATACTGCTCTTGGTAATCACCATAAGTCTTGGTATTAACTACATAAGGTGTCTTGTTGATCGTCGCACCAGCTTTAGGTCTACCATATTGGTCAACCCGAGTTGCAGTTACGACTTCTTTGCCTGGCAAATTATACATCTGATCCGGTACCCAGTCAGAAAGAACCTTGATACCAGCTTGGTGCAACCCCTTAATGGCATTGGCTAAATCTTCTTTGGAGCCATACTTGTTGTTCTTACTCATGGCCAAGTCGTAGCGATCGCTAAAAGCATAACCATTTAAAACAACGGAATCCAGGAAGGTACCGTCTTCTGATGACACATACTGCGGTGCCATTTCAAATTGGGTAATGCCCCATGATTTAAAGAGGTCTGCATTCTTAGCAATCACCGCATTGGTATACTGTTCAGGTGTCTTAGCAAAAGCTTGGAAGTTGGAGAAGCCTTCATAGATCACTTGGGAATCCAAGGCATCGCTCTGAGTATAGATATCAGATGATTTGTTACGGCTAGTGCTAGGAGCAATACGAACATCCTGATTGTCAGCAGCACCGACTGGTACCCAAACCTGAATCATCCCTGAAACTTGTGCATTAGCTACACCATGGAGCTCTGAGGCATTAAAGGTCAGTCGTCCCTGACTGTCTGTGTACTTGTACTGACTGCTCTTAACATCACTGTCATTCAAATAAGTCGCAATACCTGTTGATGTTGAAAGCAAGAGGGGACGATAAGCTTGATTAGTGTGGGCAGCTCCCATATTGAGAGTCACACCACGGTAAGCTTGGAAGTTAGGCATGTTATTAATCAAAAGAGCCATACCAGATGTACGTGTCTCACTAGTTCCGCGGTCAGTAGCACTGTTGGCCCCCTTACCATAACGGACTGAGGTCAAGACTCCACCATTCCAATCCTGATTGTAAGCGGCAGTCTGACCGCCAGCAACATACTTGATACGTGCCTTGAGCATGGTTTCAATGGCATTGTAGAACGGGGTCTTTGTAGCCATGTATTGGCCGTCATCTGTGTACATATCACCGTAGTAAACACGGGTCACTGTATCTTTATTCTGCAGCATCCAAGCATAGGCCATTGGAAGGTTGTTGATATAGTACTGCTTATCCGTTGCGTACATATCTTTATTATAGATAGCGAAGGCCTTTTCCAAGTCATCTAAGGTGATATTAGTCAGACCATCGGTATTCGCTTTCCCTAAACGCTCCCGGATGATGCTGGCAATCCGTGTCTGAACTTCGGAGTCATGAGCACGGATGAAAACATAGTTAGGAATAGGATCACCGCTGTTAGTTTTGCTGCGATTTTTCAAGCCAGCTGTCGCCAAAGTGCTTAAATCGCTACGGTAGGCTGTTGCATAACCAAAAGCTCTCAACATGGCACTGCGTTGGTCATTATCAATAGACAAGGAGAAATTATCCTGATCCCTGACATAATCATTATCATTACCAGACCAAGCTTCTAAGATTGACAAGTGATCAATGGCATTCTTTTCATTTTGGTCAATGCCGTATTTTGCCTTGTAGTAATCGCGCTGAATCTGCAGGAGATCAGCATCGACATTATCTACTGCATCAACCCGAACGCCATCAAAGTTAGCTTCTTTATCACCCATAACAATTTCGCCCCAGTTCATGAGGTAATGGAAATGGTTGAGTTGTTCAGCTTGAACGATTGGGTTAGAGTTATCAACATCGTTCGCTAAAAGTAATTCATAGCCACCATAAGAAGATTTATGGTAATTAACGCGACCATTTTGCTGAGTAGGATTGCGGTTGAGCAAACGCCAATCTGAGTTAGCATGGGCCGTTGCATCGTTATTGCTAAAGAGTAAGGCTCCCCCTTGGAAGTGGTCCTGATTAGGGTAAGCTGTCGGATTTTCCGAATTGATATTCCACTGAGATTGCGATTGAACAAACTGACTCATCTTATTGCGCAACCAAGTCGTATTACCTTCGGAAGAAATTCTCTTTTCAATAGCAGCCTGAATAGTTTGGGCAGCACTATCAAGGTTACGGGAACTTTGTGTGTAGCTGCCAGAAATCAGGCCTTCCTTAGCCCAGAAATTAACATAGGCAGCCTTGGTCGCTGCATCTGGCCACCATGACATCAGGATAGGGCGAAAATCATTTTCACCACTGGCCACCCACGTTTGGCCATCTTTCAAGATAGCCTTAGGACGATACCAAGAATCAGCTGTCAGATAATTATCAACTGTTTCAAAACTGCTGGCCTGATTGCTGTAAGCCTGATTATTGACAGCGAAATCATTTGCTGACGGTGTTTGTACTAACTTAGATAAGTTCAAATTATCAATCTGAGGAGTCGTTAGCTCAGGTGTTTCAGTAACCAACTGGTTAACGTCTGTCTTGAGCGTTGTTGGCTTGGTCTGCACCAAGCGGTTAACTTGTCTAGCAGCCCTTGGTTGAGCCACAGCCGTTTGAGTGGTTTGTACCTGTCTCTCTTCAACAGGAGCTTGACTCACTTGGTTTGTGACATTGGCTTGATCAGCACCCTTGTTTGCTGAAAGATCAGCACTTTCTTCAACTTCAGATTGCGCAACATCAGCTTGAGCTGCCGGAGCAGTCTGAACTACTTGCTGCTCTGCTACAGTTTGGGGTTTCACAACTGCTGCTTGACTAGTCGCAAGAGTTTGATCCGCTGACAATGCCTCATTAGCTACTGCCGAGTCCGCATTTACAGTGCTTACTCCCAACATTGTCATTGAAATGGCTGCTGTAGCAATGGCCACAGTTACCCATCGCTTCTTAACTTTTCGCATCTTGTAATGCAATTTTGTTTCTCTCTCCATGAAAAAAACTCCTTTGTAAAAAAATATTCGATGGTTAAAACAGTAAGTTATTAAAAACTATTTCAACCTTCTAATGATTTTACCAAATTATATGAATTTTTACTAGATAGTATTAAATTTTTTACAAAAAATTTTTACTTTTAAGCTTTTGCGGATAAGAAAAAGCGAGTCAGCCACTTTTGTAGCTGACTCGTTTTTCAGATTTGAATTCCAGAAACTCAATAATGTTCTAGTCCCTGCCACTATTTCTTCTCCTTCTTTCAAGTCCGAAGAAAGTAAAGGGAATTAAAAGGAAGGCTACTCCTAGATAAGGCAAGTAATTAATAGAATCACCCGTTTTAGGTAAAGTCTCCTTTGATTTTGATGAAGAAACTTTAGCACCATTTTTATGAACTCGGGTACGATTTGGAAAGACCGTCTGATCCGACGCACTGATGAGTGGGCCCGTCGTATCCCGACGCTTCGGATTCTGATCCTGGTCATCCGAAAGTCCGTCGCCATCATCGTCCACGTCCGTCACATCCGGTTCGCCGTCGCCATCCGTATCCCGTTGCACTTGGATCGTGATCTCCTTCGTCGTCGCATTGCCGGCGCCATCGATCGCCTCGATCGTCACAGGATAAGCATGACTTTCGTCCTCATCGCTCGTCCAGATTTCTTGGTCGGCCGAGCCGCTGATCTTACCGCTTGCTGAATCGTAGCTAACACCGGCTGGCAAGCCCGTCACTGCCGTGACCCTCGCGCTCGGATCGTCATTATCGCTAACGCTGACCTCGATCTCAAATGGCGTCTTCTCCAAGACCGTCTGATCCGACGCACTGATGAGTGGGCCCGTCGTATCCCGACGCTTCGGATTCTGATCCTGGTCATCCGAAAGTCCGTCGCCATCATCGTCCACGTCCGTCACATCCGGTTCGCCGTCGC
>NZ_JBRUHS010000005.1:0-150332 GCF_053206945.1 Streptococcus dentasini | reverse complement strand
AACGAGGACTGGTTTCATGCTTGGATTACTACTTAGAACGACATGCGTTAAAAGTTAATTGAACCGCCGTGTGCCGAACGGCACGCACGGTGGTGTGAGAGGGGCTAGTGATTAGCCTCTACTCGATCTATTGTGATTTTCGGGGCCTATTTTGGGTTCTTCGCTGCGAAACAAATAAAACCGCCTACTATACTGGTGTGTGCCAATCGTTTTTAGGAATGCTTGTTCTCAGCCTAGCAAATTTGGGATGAACGTACGTTTAGGTTTTCTGCTTTGGGTTTGTGGAAAAGTAAGACCTGTCAGTAGTAATTCATTGGTGCTGAAGTACTTAATGAACGGTGCAGAGGGCAGACTTCTTGGGGGCGTCAACAAGTCTTGCTCCTAACCGCTGCGCCAAGAGCTTATTCTCAAACAGGAATAGGAATACTGGATGAGTTTTTCCCAGCCTCTTTTAGGATTATTATGAGAGTAAGCGTTTTTCTAGTTCTTTGAAATTTCTAGCGATAGCAGTAGCACCGGCTGCCTCTAGTTCTTGTTTGCTGCCAAAGCCTAGGAGCAAACCAATAGCATCCATGTGGTTGTGTTGGGCGCCGTAAATATCGTGCTTGCGATCACCAACCATGACACATTGATTAGGATTACTAATTTGAGCTTCATTGAGAAGGTAGGCGATGACATCTGCCTTTTGACTGCGACTGTCATCTAGTGTGGCTCCGGCGATATATTCAAAGTAGTGGGCTATTTCAAAATGCTGAAGAATCTTAATAGCGAAAGGCTCTGGTTTTGATGAAGCGACAAGCAGTTGTTTTTTACTCTTTTTTAGACTATCAAGTAGCTGCTTGACCCCAGGCAGTAGCTGGTTTTCTGACCAGCCTTTATTTGAAAAGTATTGTCGATAGAAGGCGATGGCTTGCTGGGTTTCACTATCTGAGAAGCCGCAGAAATGTTTAAAAGAGTAGCTTAAAGGTGGCCCAATAAATTTAAGGAGTTCTTGCCTATCTGTTACGGTTCTATCAAACTGACTGAGGGCATAAATCAGACTGTTGACAATGCCTTGTTCGGGATTTGTTAGTGTACCATCGAGATCAAAGATAATAGTGTCGTAAGTGGTCATATGTTACTTCAATTTCATCTTGAGAATTTTATCTGCATTAGGGGTTACTCGCAGAGTTTTTTGACCAGTGTAGGTTACAAAACCAGGTTTTCCCCCTGTTGGTTTATGGAGTTTTTTATTGTCAATCATATCAACTTGAACAAGATTAGAGAGACGAGCTTTGGAGAAGTAAGCTGCCAGTTCGGCAGCATCGGTTTTGACCTCATCTGACGGCTCGAGATTATCCTTAATAATGACATGGCTACCTGGAATGTCTTTGGCATGAAACCAAAGTTCTCCTTTTTTGGCCATTTTAAAGGTGAGTTCGTCATTTTGCAGATTATTGCGACCGACCATTATAATGGTTTGGCCATCGCTGGCTAAGTATTGCTCAGGTTTCTTACGCTTTTGCCGCTTGTCAGCTGCTCGGCGTTTCATAAAGCCCGTTTGCACTAGTTCTTCGCGGATTTCGGCAATCTCATCCAGAGAGGCTTGCGAAAGTGCCAGCTCTACACTTTCAAAATAACTAATCGTCTGTTTGGTCTCTTCAATCAACCCCTTGAGATGTTTGACAGCTTCCTTAAGCTTTTGATATTTTTTAAAATACTTTTGGGCATTCTGACTGGGGCTGAGGCTGACATCTAAGGCAATGACCACCTTTTTTCCCGTATAGTAGTTATCCAGTTCTACGTGATCCTTGTTATTAGGAATCTGATTGAGATAGGTTGTCAGCAGCTCGCCTTTTTGGCGGAAGTCCTCGGCCTTTTGAGTTGCCTGTAATTCTTTTTCTTGTTTAATGAGCTTTTTTTTATTTTTTTCCAGTTCATTTTGAACGCGGTGAATCAAATCGCTGGCCTGTTGGGCTACGCGGTCGCGTTCAGCCTTATCTTGATAGTAAAAATCCATCAGTTCAGATAGACTGTCAAAACCTTCCCGACTGTCGCTAAAATGAATAGCAGAAAAACTTTTGGAGGTCAGGCTAGGTTCTAGCGGTTGGCTGAAAAAAGCTCGGAATTGTTTAAGCTTGTTTTGTTCCAATCTGTCAGCCAATTCTTGTGCTGTATCCCGTCCTAGTCCTTGGAAAAGGTGCTGCAGATTCTTAGGGGACAGATTTTGAGTCTGCAGGATTTCAAACAGCTTTTCATCGGTTAGCGTAAAAGGATTGTCGGCATTTGTCTTAGGTGGTGCTACATAGGTTGAACCCGGTAAAATCGTTCGATAACTGTTTTGGGAAAAGCCAACGTGCTTGATAGATTCGATGATTTTATTTTCGCCTTTATCAATTAGGACAATATTGCTGTGTTTCCCCATGATTTCAATAATTAGGGCAACTTTGATATGATCACCGATCTCATTTTTATTGGAGATGGACAGTTCTAAAATACGGTCATTTTCAACTTGCTGAATGTCTTCGATTACCGCTCCTTGTAAATATTTGCGCATCATCATAGTATAGGTATTAGGACTTTGCGGGTTCTGAAATTCAGCCTTTGTTATCTGTACTCGACCAAAGACGGGGTGTGAAGATAGAAGAAGCCTGTAATTTTGCCTGTTGTTGCGAATAGTCAAAACGAGCTCATGCTCAAAGGGCTGGTTAACTTTCTGGATCCGACCGTAAAGAAGGTGTTCTGTAAGTTCTTGAGTCAGATGGTGTAAGAAAAAGCCATCAAAAGACATGGTTTTCTCCTTTCTGTGCATAGAAACTGCTCACCTACTGGAGTTAAAATAATTGTCCGAGCAGCACTCAGTCCCTAAATCTTGTCTTGATAGTAACTTTTTCTATTATAGCATAGAATTGGCAGGTGAAGGCATAAGGATACTGAGAATTCACAGAGCGGTGTTAGTTTACAAAATAACGAACGAGTGTTATAATAAGGGAAATAGGATAAGGACAAGTGGATATGAAATTATTACACACGGCAGATTGGCACATTGGTCGTCAGCTAAATCAAAATGGTATGAGCCTCTTAGATGACCAGCGATTTATCTTGGAGGAGATTATAGGGATTGCTAAGCGTGAAGCAGTTGATGGAATTATTATTGCGGGAGATCTGTACGATAGAAGTTTGCCACCGGTAGAAGCTGTTAGACTTTTTGATGAAATCTTGACAAGGCTGCTATTTGAAGAGCAGATTCCAGTTTATGCGATTACGGGGAATCATGATAGTGCCAAGCGTTTAGAGTTCGGTCAAGCTTTTTTTAAGCGTCAGCATTTTCATTTGGTTTCACGTTTGGAAGATGCTTTTGAGCCGATTGAGACGGAGGACAGTCAGATTTTTCTTCTTCCCTTTATTGATCCTATTGATGCCCGCATTTACTATCAAGATCCAGAAATTCGTGAGATCAATCAGGCTCTTGAGCAGGTTTTTGTGGATATGAGGTCTCATTTTGCAGAAGGTAAGGTGCATATTTTAGTTAGTCATTTTGCTGTGGCTAAACAGGGAAATGACCAGCAGCTGCGTGAACAAATGCTGTCCGAAACAGCTCGAACAGTAGGGGGGTTATCTACCTTGCCTAGCGATTTATTTGCGGATTTCGATTATGTGGCTCTAGGCCATATTCATACCCGCTTTGCCAGTCCGACAGAAAGAGTAGTCTACAGTGGCAGTCCCTTGATCTTTAATAAAGATGAAGCTAAGCGTAAAGACACAAAAGGCGTCTACTTGGTTGAGACTGATTTTGGGCACTTTGAAAAAACTTTTATTCCCTTGCCTCCTTACAAAGAACTTTTAGTTTTGGAAGCCCCTTATAAAAAGCTGGTCTCTAAGGATTTTTACGACCAGTATCCAAGATATGAAGCTCGGTTTGCCTTTGAGATTTTAGTGGAAGAGCGTAATGAGCTGGAGGGGATTAATCTACGCGCTCAGCTTGAGGAGATTTATGGATCAGAAATCGTTGATGTGCGTATTAGGGAGACGAGTCCGCGCGTGCGGCAGCCTCGCTCAAAAGCTTTGCAGGGCAAGGAAGTTCTAGCTGAAGATATCGTTATCGAGCGATTTTTTCAAGATATGACAGGCGGTCAGTCTTTGACCGACTATCAAAGGAGCCTTGTTTCAGAATTATTGACAGGTATCAAGGAGGACTAAGATGAGGCCTATTCGTATTGAGATGACAAATTTTGGCCCTTTTCGTCAGGAGACAGTTGATTTTGCTTCTTTCGATGAAAGTTCCCTCTTTTTAATCAGTGGGCGGACAGGAGCAGGTAAGTCTAGTATTTTTGATGCTATGACCTATGCCTTATTCAATGAGACTTCCAGTGACCGTACTATCAGTGAGTTGCGCTCTACTTTTGCAGGCATTAGGGAGCCAAAGACTAGGGTGGTTTTCTATTTTGAACAGCATAATCAGATCTATCGTGCTGAGCGCCTATTGGATTTGAAACCCAAATTGAAGATTGACCGAGGCAAGGGGATTGCTACAAAAGAGGCTAGCCTAGTGGTTGTTGATGGTATTGGGGGAGTCGAGTTGGAAAAGCTCGCTAGCAAACCGAACGATACGACTAGGGCGGTAGAGAAGCTTTTACAGTTAAAAGCTAGTCAATTCAAGCAGATTATTCTTCTACCTCAGTACCAATTCAGTGAGTTTCTCAAAGCCCCAACCTCCGAAAAGATTCCCATCTTGCGACAGATCTTTGGTACTCAGATTTTTGCAGATTTTGAGCAGGCCCTAGCAGCAAAATGGTCGCAGGTCCATCAGGAACAGACTAGACTGTTGGATAGTTTGGCTTCCCACTACAGGAGTCAGATATGGACGGAAAAAGAACGCTCAGCTTTCGCTGCTGAGTCAGATAGGGAGCGTTTGCGTTTAGCCCAAGAATTTTTACAGGCTTATCAAGCTACTATGCTAGAAGCGAAAAAGTGTCAGGTTGAAGCTCAAGCAACAGCCAAGCAGGCAGAAACGGTCTATCAAAATGCCAAGGGACTGATGACTAAATTTCGTGAGCGCGATGCCAAGCAGCAACAGTATCAGACAGATATTGTTGCTAAAGAAGAGCAGTGGCGGTCATCCCAAAAACGACTGGAAGAGTTGAATTTTGCTTCGGATTTGGCTGGACTGATTAAGGAGGAAAATGCCAAGCAAACTTCTATAAGTCAGCTGGAAGTCTCGGCTGCTCAGTTGAATCAGGCTCTGCAGGAAGAGCAAGTTCAGCTGGAGCCGCTCGAAGTGCAGTTGCATCAATTAGAAGCACAAGAGACTGAACAAGAGGATCGTTACGCCTCTATCCAGACCTTAGCGCTGGCGCTTAATAACGCTAAAAGTTTTGCCAAGCAAGAGGCCTCTAGACAAGTCTGTGAAAGACAATTAACTGACCTTCTCAAACAGCTGGAAATTTTAAGGCAAACAAGACTTAATCTTAATCGAAAACAGGCTGAAATAGAGCAGAATTTAATCTCTACTGAAAATTTGGAAGAGGCACGTGAGGAGATTGTTCAAGCGCAGCATTTAATTGAAAATAAGTTAGATCCTGCCCTTTCTTCTTTGGAAGAGTTACGAAATCAGATCCGGCAGCTTGACTATCAACTCGAAGAAAATATTCAAGAGCAAGCAAGTCAGGAGCAGGAACAGAGTCAGTTACAGGCCAAGTTAGTAGAAAAAAGGAAGGATCAGCGCCAACTTATGATTGCCCAACTGCAGGCTGATTTACAAGAGGGGATACCCTGTCCTATATGCGGCTCTCTGGAGCATCCTGCGGTGACTAGTCAAGAAGTCGAGGCAGACAACCTGATTATTCTTATGCAAGCTGTTGAAGAGCTGGATAAGAAGCATCGCCAATTGACACAATCCCTCCAAGCCAGTCGGCTTAGACAGGAACAGCTAACTGGGGAAAAACAGGATAAATTACTCCAACAGGAAGAACTGTGTCAGCGCTTAGCAAGAGACTATCGATCTTTGCAGGTTCTTCTAGATTCATCACTTTCTGAAAAAGTCTGGGAAGATACCTATAGTACGAGCCTGGGACAGTTAGTATTGGCACAGCTCCGAGCTAGCTATCACAAGCTACAAGAAAGGCGCAAGGAAGAATTGATTTCCTTAGATGACTTAGCTCAAGAACTTGAGGAGGTCAAACAGAAAGAACAAGAAGGAGAACGCCAGCAATCTAGCTTGGAAGGTCAAATACAGACACTTAAGCAAAGTTTGGCAGAGTTGCAGCGAGCCTTTCCTAACTTACAGGCAGAAGCAGATTATAAAAAGCAAATTGCTGAGATCCAGCAAGATTATCAATCCTTCCGCTCTAAACTAGAACAGACGCAAAGATTAGTAGCCGAACATAAGGAGCATTTATCTGGTTTGGCAGGGCGCTTCACAACCCAAAAGGAGCACTTGAAAAGGGATCGTGGAGAGCTGAAAGAGGTGACAGAAGCATTAAATACGGCTCTTGGTGATGAATCAGCTTTGACTCACGAACGTCAGGAATTGGAAAATTGGCTTGAGGCTGTTCGTGATGGTCAGCTCAGTCAACTTCAGACTTGGGTGACTAAGTATGAGCAAACTCGTCAACTTCTAGAGACAGACTTGTCCCATCTCGATCAAACATTAAAAGGTGAAAAACGTCCGGACCTAGACTTTTTAGCCAGACAAAATGAGCAGGCTCAAGAAGCTTTTAATCATGCAGGACAGGCTTTAGCAATCAGTCAGCGCAGCTATGAACAGGTGCGAGATTTGGTTGAACAAATTCAGGATCTTATGACTGAGGCTGATCATCAGATGGGACAGTTTAGTCAGCTCACAGCTCTTAAGAATATTATTAGCGGTGGTGAAAAGGGGCAGCAGCGGCTTAAATTGGAGACCTATGTGATTCAGGGATACCTAGAGGAAATCCTCGATTATGCCAATAATCACTATATTGGTTTGCTCAGCAATCAAGAGTTTGAATTTATTCTCTCCAATCGTCAATTTGGTGGTGGTCAATCAGGTCTTGATATCAATATTTATAATCGTATTAACAACAAGGAATTACCTGCGAGTTCTCTATCTGGCGGTGAGACTTTCATTGCCTCCCTGGCTATTGCTCTTTCTATGTCTGAAGTGGTACAAAATACTAGTAACGGTGCTTTGATCGAGGCTCTCTTTATTGATGAGGGATTTGGGTCTCTAGATGAGGAAACCTTGGATAAGGCTATTTCTGTCTTGGAGCAAATTGGACAGAATCGTATGGTCGGTGTTATCAGTCATGTTAAGGAGATGAAAGATACTATTCAGCAGCAGCTTCTCATAACTAAATCTCTTGACGGCAGCAGTCATATCCAAACACGGCTGTAGGAGTTGTACCAGATTAGACTGAGCACAGCTAATCTATTAGTTGTTGGCTGAAAAATTATTAAGGTAGACGGATTGTGGGATGAGCAGATCTGAGTACCATTTAAAAGCAGGATTTACTTAAGCTAACTTTACCATGATCCATACAAGAGAGGCTGGGATAAAAGTTCTCAATCTCGCTGTATCGACTAGTTATAACAGTTTAGTAAAGAGCCATCATGGCTGCTTGCCCTAACTCCTTCCATGTTTCAGCCTTTTTATGGCTTATTCTTTCGCCTAAAAAATTCTAATACACGCAGGCTCTAATCTTCTATTGACAGCAAAGGGATATAGTGTATAATAAAGCTAACAGAAAAGTAAGATGCAGTTGCTTTCAGGGAGCTTGTGGTAACTGGGAACAAGTAGTGCTGCATTTGAACATTGGGCTGTTGGTGACTAATTGACCTTGGTTGATTAGTGAGGGAGTTGAGGATAAACCATAGTCCTCGGGTTTAGCACACCGTATCATGCTTATCGTTGTTGGACGATATAAAGATGGGAAGGACGCCTGTAGCAGTCTTTCTAAGTGAGGTGGCACCGCGTGGACTTACGCCCTCACATTCCTTTTGGGATGTGGGGCGTTTTTGTTTGAGCTCAACAGGTTCATATTTTTGTTAATATACGGAATTCATTGGGAGGTTTTCGATGAAAAATAAGCGTTTATGGGCAGTTTTGGCACTTTTAATACTATTTACTTTTGGCCTAGTCGTCCACGATGAATTAAAAATGGGCCAATCTAGGTCTAGTAGCCGTGTCGTTAAGGTTGGAGTTCTCCAATATGTGACTCATGAAGCATTAGATGAAATTTATGATGGGATTAAAGACCAGTTGGTCAAAGAAGGCTATACAGGCAATAAAGTTAAGATCCAGTTTCTTAATGCTGAAGGGGATCAATCTAAAATTTCAACTATGAGCAAGCAGCTGGCAGATGGTGATAATGATGTTTTGATTGGGATTGCAACACCAGCAGCGCAAGGCTTAGCCAATGCGACAAAGGATACGCCTGTTGTAATGGGGGCTATTAGCGATCCTGTTGGTGCTAAATTAGTATCCGACATGACACATCCGACAGGCAATGTCACAGGAACATCCAATCAGGTGCCGATTAAGGATGCGGTAAACCTGATTCAGACTGTGACACCAGATACTAAGACCGTCGGAATTCTCTATGCCAGCAGTGAAGACAATTCACTGTCTCAGGTTGAAAGTTTCAGTAAGGCTGCCCAAGCAGCAGGTCTTAAGGTAAAGACCTATGCAGTTCCATCAACTAATGAAATTACAACAACGATGAATGTTATCGCTAAAGAGGTGGACGCGCTCTGGATCCCGCAGGATAATACGATTGCTAGCGCTTTTACAACAGTAGTATCAATTGCTAATAATAATCAACTGCCTATTTACCCAAGTGTTGATACTATGCTCAAGGATGGGGGTCTAGCCTCTGTCTACCAAAGCCAGTACCAGATTGGCGTTGAAACAGGAAAGATTGCTAGCCAGATTCTCAAGGGAAAGAAGGTAGCTGATATTCCGGTTAAGGTTATTGATACTGGTAGTCCATCTGTCAATCTAACAGCGGCCGATAAATTGGGAATCAACATACCTGATAAGACCTTGAAGGAGGCTAAAAAATCAGGCCTAGTCGTTGGTAAATAAGGATAGTTGGTCTATTTACGAACATAGTATCTTAGCTTGCTCAAACCTGCTTACGTTCCTGTGGAATTAGACAAATGTCGCTAGATTCTCAGACTTCGTTTCCTAAATTCCCTTGGAACGCTTACGGTTTTGTATCTTAAATTAATTGAACATGGGCTAAAAGCTCGGGATTTAGACAAGCTTTCTTGTGTGCTAGCACATAGCGTCACCTTCCTAAAATCCTAGTCGCTTTTTACGCCCTTTGTATCTTGCTAATTAAGCGCGGGTTGCGGATTGTGTCAAAAAAAAAATGATTCCCCCTAGAGTCTTTAATGACTCTGCATCGAATTCTTATTTTGACTCTATCCGTGGTCACCCTTTGTATATTATAAGGAGATAGAGATGATTTCAACAATTTCACAAGGGCTCTTGTGGGCCGTTCTAGGGATAGGGATTTACCTAACCTTCAGAATTTTAGACTTCCCAGATATGACGACAGAAGGGAGTTTTCCACTGGGCGGGGCTGTCGCTGTTACCTTGATTACACAGGGGGGTAATCCGCTGTTGGCTACTGTAGCAGCTGTTGGCTCAGGCTGTTTGGCTGGTTTTGTGACTGGGCTTCTCTATACGAGAGGGAAAATACCAACAATCTTGGCAGGAATTTTAGTAATGACTTCCTGCAATTCGATTATGTTGATGGTTATGGGCCGTTCAAACCTTGGCTTGCTCAATCAAAAGCTTTTACAAGATTTTCTGCCTTTTAGTGATAGCCTCAATCTTCTCCTTCTAGGGATGATTGTTGTGATTTTGGTTATTGTAGGCATTATTTTCTTTCTCAATACGCGTCTGGGACAGGCCTATATCGCTACAGGGGATAATCGTGAAATGGCCCGCAGTTTCGGAATCAATACAGATAATATGGAGCTGATGGGGTTAGTCGTATCTAATGGTCTGATTGCTTTAGCAGGGGCTTTGGTCAGTCAGCAAGATGGCTATGCGGATGTCTCAAAAGGAATCGGTGTTATTGTTATTGGTTTAGCTAGCATTATCATTGGTGAAGTTATGTTTTCCAATTTAACTATGCTAGAGCGGTTTATCGCTATCATGATTGGTTCTGTTCTCTACCAAATTTTGATCTGGGCAGTGGTAGCACTCGGCTTTAACACTAATTATTTAAAGCTCTTTAGTGCACTAATCTTAGCTATTTTCTTAATTGTTCCAAGATTAAGAGAAAAATTTTTCAAGGGGGTTAGGTTATCGCGATGATAAAAGTTGTAGAATTAAAAGATGCTACGGTTGCGGTCAATAACGGTTACGATGACGTCAAGTTAATTTTGGATCACGTTGATTTAGATATTTACGAGCATGATTTTTTGACAATTCTTGGCGGTAATGGTGCTGGTAAATCCACTCTTTTTAATGTCATTGCTGGAACCTTGATGCTGACAGAAGGCTCCGTTAAAATTATGGGAGAAGATGTGACCCACTTGCCAGCGCAGAAACGTGCGAAATATGTAGCACGGGTCTTCCAAGATCCTAAAATGGGAACAGCTCCGCGGATGACAGTCGCCGAAAACCTCTTAATTGCCAAGTATCGCGGAGAAAGTCGTAGTTTAGTACCGCGTAAGATTCATGCCTTTCGCAAGGAGTTTCAAGAATTAGTGGCACAAATCGGCAATGGTCTGGATAAGCATTTGGAAACGCCGACTGGTTTCTTGTCAGGTGGGCAACGTCAGGCGCTCAGTCTCTTAATGGCTACCGTCAAACGTCCCAATCTTTTACTCTTGGACGAACATACAGCGGCCTTGGATCCTAAGACCAGCCAGTCTCTGATGGAGTTGACAGATGAAGTGATAGCGCGAGATCAGTTAACTGGGCTTATGATTACTCACCACATGGAGGATGCTCTTAAGTATGGGAACCGTTTGATAGTCATGAAGGATGGTAAGATTATTCAGGACTTAGCTCAAGAAGCTAAAAATCAAATGGTGCTCAGCGATTACTATGCTTTTTTTGAATAGATAAAACAATTTTTGGTTTTTAGAAGAGATTATCTTAACCAACACTCTACTTAATAGTAGTCTTGTTAAAAATGGAGGCAGGGGCCATGCTCAAGCCTCTTTTTGTGGGCTTATTTTGTTATAATAAAGGTTAAGTCAATACTCTTTAAAAATCAGAGTCATACGTCGTTGATTTTGACTTTCATTGAGTATAAATAGTGTTTGGAGGGCTGTCATGAAATTACTTTATACGGATATTCGTAGTCATTTGACGGATCAGCTGGCTCAGCTAGCCTATGAGCAAGCTCAGGCAGGCCGTCGGGTCTTTTATATTGCCCCCAATTCCCTATCTTTTGAAAAAGAACGTCGGGTTTTGGAATATTTGCCCGTTTCAGCCTCTTTTCAAATTACTGTTACGCGCTTTGCCCAAATGGCGCGTTATTTCGTTCTCAACGATATTGCAGACAAAGAAGCTCTGACTGATACAGGGCTCAGTATGCTTTTCTTCCGTGTTCTTTCTCAAATGGAGGACGATAGCCTCAAACTTTATAGCGGTCTGCGCAAGGATAGCAATTTTATTCAGCAGCTGGTCGACCTCTATCATGAACTGCAGCGGTCTAATCTAAGTATTTTTGACTTGAAAGATTTGGAGTCAGACCTCAAATATCAGGATTTAGCCATCATTTTTTCCAATCTCTATCAAATTTTAGAGGAAGAAAATTTTGAGTCCCAGACCAAGATCGCACAGTTTTTGGAACACGTGACTGGAGGAGAATTGGACCATGAGCTGAAACACCTTGTCGTTATTGTCGATGGTTTCAGCCGTTTTTCAGCCGAAGAGGAAGCTCTGGTGACAGCTCTGCATGACAAAGGAGCGGAGATTATAATTGGTACCTATGCCAGCCAGAAAGCCTATAAAGCAACTTTCCTGGATGGCAATCTCTATCAAGCTAATGTTCAATTCCTCTTAGATTTGGGACAAAAGTTTGGAGTGTCTGCCCAATACATTGGACACTCCAAAGATGATAGTTTAGCTCGTTTATCATATCTGCTTGAAGCAAGACATGATTTTTCTAGTGAACTACCCCAGCTATTACCAAAAGATAAGGAAGTTGTGACTGTCTGGGACGTTGTTAGTCAGAAAGAAGAAGTCGAGCAGGTGGCAAGGGAGATTCGTCGGCTTTTGCAACAGGGGGTCCGTTATAAAGATATTTTGGTCTTGTTGGGGGATGTTGAATCCTATCAGCTTCAGATTGGCAAAATTTTTGACAAGTACGCTATTCCCTATTATCTTGGTAAAGCAGAGCCCATGAGTCATCATCCGCTGATCCATCTTGTTGAGAGTTTGGAACGCATTAAGCGCTATAATTTTAGGGCTGAAGATGTACTTAACCTTGTCAAGTCGGGACTTTTTAAAGACTTATCGGACTATGAGATTGATAAATTTGAGCAATATGTTAAATTCGCTGATATCAAAGGTCAGACTAAATTTAGCCGTGATTTCAGTGCTAATTTTCCCTTGGAAAATAATGGTTCGGGTGAAACCCTCTACAAGTATGATCTAGCCTCTCTAAATCGGACTCGCAAACAGGTTGTGGAGCCTCTGCTTGAACTTTTCAAGGCCCGCAAGCAGCAAGGAAGGAATCTCTTATCTAATAAGTTTATCCCCTTTTTGAAAGAGATAAACTTATCGGAAAATATGGCCACCTTGTCTCAAGGAAAATCTGAATTGGAGCAAGAAAAGGAAGTCGAGGTTTGGAAGTCCTTTAGTGACATCCTGCAGGAAGCACACCTGATCTTTGGTAGTCAAAGCCTTGCACTGGATGATTTTTTGGCGCTATTGCAGGCAGGGATGCAGGCTAGTAGTTATCGAACAGTACCAGCAACGCTGGATGTTGTAACAATCAAGGACTATGAGCTGATTGAACCTCATACCAGCCCTTATGTTTTTGCTATCGGTTTAACAGCCAGCAATTTTCCGCGTGTCCACAAAAATACCAGCCTAATTACCGATGACGAGCGCAGTCATCTCAATGAAGGCTTAGTGGATAGGCAGGGATATTTTGATCTGCCCAGTCGGGAGAACGTTCAAAAAAGTCATGCCGCTATGATTTCTCTTTTAAATGCGGCGACTGAGCAGTTAGTTTTATCTGTTCCACAGCTTTTTAATGAAAATGAAGACAGGCTCTCGCCTTATCTGCAGGAATTAATGGATCTGGGGGTGGAGCCTATTCGCCAAGAGGTTTCGAGTTTTGCAGGTAGGCCTGATGATTTGGGGACCTATAAAGCCTTGCTGTCGCGTATTATTGCAGCCAATCAGCTTAGCTCAACGACTGATTTAAGTAAGGATGAGCAGACTTTCTGGTCAGTTATGATTCGTCGCCTGCGGCAAAAATTAGTCGAAAAGGATATGCATATTCCTAGCATTACAGATGAGCTAACGGTGGTTCCTATTTCGAATGAAGTACTGAAGGTTCTCTACCCAAGCGACCAACCTTTACGCCTGTCGGCTTCTAGTTTGACAACTTTTTACGATAATCAGTATGCCTACTTTTTGCAACATGTACTAGGTCTTGAGGAAGAGGATTCTATTCACCCAGATTTTCGCCATCACGGGGTTTACCTGCATAAAATTTTTGAAAAGGTCATGGCAAAACCAGTTGATTCAGCTGATTTTGACAGCCGCCTAAGACAGGCGATTACTCAGGTTAGTCAGGAGGAGGTCTACCGGGAACTTTATGACAGCGATGCTGAGGGGCGTTTGAGTCGGGACATTCTCTGGGATATTGCCCGCAGTACAGCAACTATTCTGCGGGATAATGAGACCGTTGAGGTACTGGATCGTGCAGGTGCGAGGCACTATTTGGGAGATGAGCACTGGCAGGAAACACCAGCTCACCTCAAGGCGCTGGAGTTGAATTTTGATTATCTTCTCCCCCTTAACCATCAATATAAGCTGGCTATTCGTGGGCAGATCGACCGTGTGGACAAGCTGCGCTTCTCTGACAGTCTAGGCATTGTAGATTATAAATCAGGAGATAAAAGGTTCCGTTTGGGTGATTTTTACAATGGTTTAACGCCGCAGCTGCTCACTTATATTTTAGCCATGCAAGAGCAGATGCCTGCGGATTTCCATAGCCCTGTTTTTGGTGCTATGTATTTACACATGCAAGATCCTCAGATTAAGCTGGATCAATTAACGAATCTGGCAGATGCTCCTCAGGTCCTTGATAAAAGTTTTAAATATCAGGGACTCTATGCTGCCGATGAGGCCAGTCGCTTAGGCAAGTATTATAATACTAATAAGGCTAATCAGTTCAGTCAGGAGGAATTAGATGTACTTCTGGACTATACCAAGCGACTTTACCAGCAGGCAGCTGAGACCATTCTGTCGGGCCGTTTTGCGATCAATCCTTATACAAGGGATGGCCGTTCAGTTCAGGGAAACCAACTGAAAGGTATTACTGGTTTTGAAGCTGATCTTCACATGAAGTATGCCCGCCGCCTCTTTAAGGGTAAGCGGGAAGATTATCTCGGTCGGATGTCTCAAAGGAGCTGAGCCTGTCCATGTTTGTAGGAAAGAAAAAAATATACCTGCTAGTAGCCCATGCCGCTTTGATTACTCTGGCTTATAAGTATTTCTTAGTGGTCAGCACCGTTGTCATATTACTATGCTTTTTTGAATGGGCTAAAGTTTAGTACCATATGATTTAGATCTGCTCTAAAACTTGAAAATTAAAGCAGATGTCCTTGTCTGTAGGCAGGTGATATTACCACTTTCTTAAATTGCTAGCCTCTTTTTTAGAGCTTAGTATCTTGTTTAAAAGGAGACGTTCAGTGGAGTTACAAGCATTTTTAACGGATAAACAAATAGTAGAACTGAAATCTAAGGAAGTCGCAGCCAGCCAGCGAGAGCAACGGCTGCCGAGGACACCAGAGCAAATTGATGCGATTTACAGCAATGGAACAAATATTTTAGTTTCGGCATCGGCTGGCTCAGGTAAGACCTTTGTTATGGTTGAACGCATTATTGATATGCTTAAGCGCGGTGTCACTATCAGCCAGCTTTTTATCTCAACCTTTACAGTCAAAGCTGCTGAAGAACTTAAGGAGAGAATTGAAGACAAGCTGATGCAGGAAATTGCTCAGACCTCTTATCGTGCACTCAAGCAACATTTGTCTGCTCAACTGGCTGATTTGCCCAATGCTGACATTGGTACTATGGATGCTTTTGCGCAAAAACTGGTGAATACCTACGGCTACAGTCTAGGGGTGTCACCGACTTTTCGTATTATGCAGGATAAAAGCGAGCAGGATATCCTGAAAAATGAAGTCTATGAGGATTTGCTGGCTGATTATATGACTGGTTCCAATGCCCAGCTTTTCAAACAGACAGTGCGCAATTTCACTGGCAACCGCAAGGATTCTTCTGGTTTCAGAGAGATTGTCTATGCTGTCTATACCTTTAGTCAGTCTACGGCTAATCCAACTGTTTGGTTAAAAGAGACTTTTCTCAAAGCCTATGAAGAAGACTTCCAAGAGCAGACGGCTACTTATTTGGCGCCTTATTTGCAGGAGCAGGACCTTGGGAGGTTGATCGAACAAGCCCAGCAATTTTTTGCAGATCACACTCAGACAGTTCGTCAGGAATTTAAAAAGACTTATAAGTATCTAGATAGTCTTGACGCACTTTTGGAGGCTTTGGCAGTACTTGATCCAGCCGCAGACCTCACTACACTACATGGGCAATTGCAGCCTATCAAGGTTTTGAGTAAAAACTTAACGATGCGCATCGGCAACAACAAGGATGAGCATCTCAAGGCTTTCGCTGCTGATTATAACAAGTTGCGTCCCCAGTATTTAAGGCCTTTTTTGGAATTGGAACAGGCACTGTCGACGGTTCAGGTTCTAAGTGATTATCAGCCGCAGGCCTTACCCTTGCTGCAGATTTTGCGGGCTTTTGTGGAGGATTTTTCTACCCAGTATCTGGAGCGTAAAAAACAGGAGAATGCTTTTGAATTTAGCGATATTGCCCACTTAGCCATTGCTATTTTAGAGGCAGAGCCGCAGATACGCGCTCTCTACCAGCAGAAGTATCACGAAGTCATGGTTGATGAGTATCAGGACAATAATCACATGCAAGAACGGCTTTTGGATCTTCTGTCCAATGGCTATAATCGCTTCATGGTTGGTGACATCAAGCAGTCTATCTATCGTTTTCGGCAGGCCGATCCGAAAATTTTTCAAACTAAATTTGAGTCTTATGACAGGCGTGATACTTTTGAGGATGGGCGCAGCGCAGGTCTTTTGATTGTCCTCAAAGAAAATTTTCGCAGCCATCTTGAGGTTTTAGAAGCTGCAAATGACGTCTTTTCTCGTCTTATGGACCAGTCGATTGGAGAAATTACTTACGATGAGCCCCACAGATTGGTAGCAGGCAATGCGGATAAGCGCCAGCCCATTCCAGCTAACCGGGCGCAGGTCCTTATCTATGATGAACAAGCAAACGAAGATGAAACAGAGACAGCCGATCATCCAACTGCGGATTTGCCCCAAGTATCAGTAGGTGAAGTTAAGATTGTTGTTAAGGAAATTCTGCGTCTGCACCGGGAAGAAGGCGTGCCTTTCGACGACATTACGCTTCTAGTGCCGACTCGCACTAGAAATGACAGGATCCTTGCGACTTTTAACCAATACGGGGTTCCTCTGGTAGCCGAATCTGGGAATGGTCATTATCTCCAGTCTGTTGAAGTTCTCGTGATGCTTGAGACTTTGCGTACGATTAATAATCCGTTGCGCGATGAGTCCCTTGTTGCCCTCCTAAAATCTCCTATGTTTCATTTTGATGAAGATGAGTTGACCCGTCTGGCTTTACAGGCTGAGCATGGTAATTTTTACGATAAAATCTTGCTAGCTTTGGATCGAAAAGGCCAACATCCAGAATTAATGCATTACCAACTTTTTGATAAATTGAAAACCTTTAAACAGGTGCTGGATAATTGGCGTGTTTTTGCCAAAACCAGAAGTCTGTATGATCTTGTCTGGAAGATTTACCAGGATAAATTTTATTATGATTATGTTGGTGCCCTGCCAGGTGGAGAGCAGCGTCAAGCTAATCTCTATGCCTTGGGTCTACGAGCCAATCAATTTGAAAAGACAGGGTTTAAGGGGCTGTCACGTTTTATCAATATGATTGATCAGATTATCGCAACTGATAATGATTTGGCAGACGTTGAGGTTACCTTACCTAAAAATGCTGTTCAGTTGATGACCGCTCATAAGAGTAAAGGGCTGGAATTTCCTTATGTCTTTTTGCTAAATTTGGATAAAACCTTCAATAAGGTTGATCAGCATAGCAAACTGATTCTTAGTCGGTACAATGGCGCAGGTATCCAGTATATTGCTGATGTCGCTGAGCGTTTTCCTCAGGCTAAACGCCCGCAGCTCAAGGTTTCTATGGATACTCTGCCCTACCTTATCAATAAGCGTCAGCTCCACCGCGCCATGCTCTCTGAGCAGATGCGCCTGCTCTATGTTGCCATGACCCGGGCCGAAAATCGGCTTTATCTGGTGGGGAAGGGCAGTCAGGAGCGTTTGGCAGATAAGTACAGGGACAGCAGAAATCAGGAGCGCCTGAGTGTCAGTGCTCGCGAGGGCTGGTCAAGTTTTCAGGACTGGCTTTTGGCTATCGAACAGAACTTTCCAGAAGTTGATTTAGCCTTTGATATCCGCTATTTGGGCGATCAGGATCTGGAGGATTTAGCTCCGCTGGAGGTCAGTCTACCTGTGGATGCTGACGATGTCAGTCAAAATCGTCAGACTGACACTATTGCACGTGCCCTAGCTGCCTTAGAAGGGGTCGAGGCCTTGAACAAAACCTATGCGCCAGCGATTCATTTGCCCACCCTTCGTACCCCCAGTCAGATTAAGAAATTTTATCAGCCTCTTTTTGAAGATGAGGGCATGGATGTTATAGAAAAACAGCCTCTAGCTGCGGATTTTGCCCTGCCTGACTTCGGCAGACATCAAAACGTGACAGGAGCCGCTATTGGATCTGCTACCCATGAACTGATGCAGCGCCTGCCCATAAAGGCAGACGTGCGTCTAGCAGATTTGCAGGCTGCCCTAGCTCAGGTAGATGCTGATGAAGCCGTTAAACAGCAAATAGACCTGCAAAAATTAGAGACTTTTTTCTGTCAGCATTGGTTAGGACAGGAGATCATGAATCCTGATAATCAGCTTGTCCGCGAGGCGCCTTTTGCTATGCTTCACCGCGATGCTGAGTCGGGAGAACAGGTAGTTATTCGAGGGATTGTTGATGGCTTCATCCGTTATAATGATAGGATTTTACTCTTTGATTATAAGACAGATCGTTATCGCTATCCTGCCGAACTAGTGCAGCGCTACCAGGATCAGATGACCCTCTATGCCCAAGCACTTGAGCAGTCTTTCGAAATAGAGAGGATAGATAAGTATCTGATTTTATTAGGCGGCGATGAGGTTGTTGTGCAGGCTCTATGAACTGGAAGCTTAGCCGTGAAAACGCCGTAAATTCACCAATCATAAGCAATAGGAGCTAGGTTAAGAGCCTAGTTCTTTATTTCATATTTGTACCCTTTGAAGCCAAGATAACGGAAGTGGTGAAAAAAACCAAAATTGAAAATTTAGGGGTATATTCTCACCCTCGCGCAGCTCAAACGGTCCCCAGACCTTTTGAACTAGTCGTATTTTAGTGGTACAAGCCACTGCCTGTCTTATCTCTATCCTTGAAGTATCCACTGGATAGTTTAAGCTGTCTACAGCCAGTTGTAGCGTGCGTTCAAACAGTCGCTTATGCTGCAAGAACAAGCTAGTAAGGATTTTAGCCTCATGGGTTTAACCAAGTCCTTGTAAGGTTTGGTGCAGAAAATTCCAAGCTTCAGCGTTTTTTCTTAAGACCTTACCGTGTCGGACTTCGATTTTCTTTGGCTATTGAGTATTTTAATCAAGCTGCATTAAAAGTCAGAAATGATGAAGGGCTGGAAATTGCTTCCATTTTCCCTTCTTTTTAAGAGAGCTGGATCTAAGAAAATAAGTCAGATCCGCTATTCTTGATGAGCACAAAGACCAGAATTGTGTTATTATGGAAGGTGCAGGAAATTAGCCGAGACTGATGGTCAATTTTACCAGTTGGCAATTTGTCTTTTAGAGCTGATCTCTTTCTGGACAAAAACAAGAAGATCTATTTAGAAAGACAGAGTTATGACAGTTTATAATATCAATCTTGGGATCGGTTGGGCTTCCAGCGGGGTTGAGTACGCCCAAGCTTACCGTTCAAAAGTCTTTAAGAATCTTGATATTGATGCCAAGTTCATCTTCACAGATTTCTTCAGTCAGGATAATATCATCGACATGGCTCGCAATGTCGGTTTTAGTGATGATCAAATTATCTGGATGTATACTTACTTTACTGATCAGACGCCTGCTCCAACGACCTTTACGGAGGCGGATTTAAAGGCGCAGTTTACCCGTGATATTACTAAAACGGACCGTGAAGACAAGCTGGTGCGGTTTTACTTCGGTGATCGCGACTTTGCGACGGCCTATTATTGTCGCCACAGCAAGGAGTATATCCATCGTATTGAATTTGTCTCCAATGGAAATTTGGTGCGCAAGGATTTCTATAATAATGGCAAAAATATTTCCTTTACTGAGTACTATGCGCCTAAGGATAATGCAGCTAAGCTCTATAAGCGCAGTTTTTACAATCTCGATGGCAGTATTGCTTACGACGAAATAACCGATGGGGACCAGCCCTTTTATCGTTTTCCTAACCATTTTTCTTACTCTAAGGAAGAGCTGGTTGAGCACTTTATGCAAGAGTTGGAATTAACAGCAGATGATCTGGTCATTCTGGATCGTTCGACTGGTATTGGTCAGGCCGTATTCCGCCACGTTAAACCCGCCAAATTGGCGGTGGTTGTGCATGCTGAACATTTTAGTGAAAATGGGACCAATGCTAACAGTATTCTCTGGAATAATTATTATGATTTCCAATTTACTAATGCTGACAGTGTTGATGCGTTTATTGTGGCTACAGATAGGCAAAAGACGCTATTGGCAGATCAATTTTTGAAATATAAAAATCTGCAGCCCAAGATTGTCACAATTCCGGTCGGCAGTTTGGATAAGATTAGACATCCCAAGAGTCCGCGGATTCCTTTTTCTGTCATGACGGCGTCCCGTCTGGCTACAGAAAAGCATGTGGATTGGCTGATAGAAGCCGTAGTGGATGCTCATGAACTTGTTCCAGATATTAACTTTGATATTTACGGCTCTGGCAGTGAAGAGGCTAAACTCCGCCAGCTGATTGAGGAGAAGGGGGCCAAGAATTATATCCAACTGCGAGGACATCAGGATCTGACAGATACTTATATGCAGCATGAGGTTTATCTTTCAGCTTCTAAGAGTGAAGGATTTGGTTTGACCCTACTGGAAGCGATTGGTTCTGGGCTGCCCCTGATTGGTTTTGATGTTCGCTACGGCAATCAAAACTTTATTAAAGATGGTGATAATGGCTATTTGCTGCCTATTTCTGAGCTGGACAGCGATCAGGAAATCGTCGAGCATTTAAGTGCTAAGATTGTTCAAATTTTCACCCTAGCCAATCTCGATGACATGCATCGGGTTTCCTATGATATGGCTCAGGACTATCTGACAGATAAGGTTGAAGACAAGTGGAGTCAACTGATTAAGGAGATGACCAATGATTAACTTATTTGAAAATTATAATCAAGATAGTTGGGACTTACACTATTCGCTGATTCTGTCCGGTTATCAAAATACAACTATCGCTATTAATGATAACGGCTTCCTGCCGGATGATGTCACGTCCCCTTTCCTTTTTTTCACTGGTTTTGTTAATGCCCAAGGTAAACCCTTACATTTCAATGAAATTCCTGTACCCACATTTTGGGAGATCAAAGGGACGAACAACAGCGGTGAGATTTTTGATCTTAACAAGAAGCGGGCTAATATCAACTTTTCCAAGCCCAGCCATAATCGTTTTGTGCAGTCGGTTGACTGGCTGGATGAGGCAGGGCATGTACGCAGTACTGACCACTACAATAAATATGGTTACCGCTTCGCACAAACGATTTACAACCGTGACAGTCAAGCTGTTCAAAAATCCTATTACAATAAAGAAGGGAAAGAGGTCCTAGTTGAAAATTATGTTACTGGTGATTTGATTCTGGAACATGAAAGCAAGATTTATATCTTCAAATCCAAGGCTGATTTTGTAACCTATTATATCCAAGCATCGGGCTATAATTTGGAGCGGATCCTCTTTAATTCTTTGGGAATGCCTTTCTTAGTTAAGTATCAATTGAACCAAGCCGGTGAAGACGTACTCTTTTGGCAGGAGCCAGTTGGTGATACGCTTCCTCATAATATGGAGCTCCTGTTGGATGAGACCGCTGTGCGTAAGACCAAGATTGTGGTTCAGAATCGTGAGACCTATGAGCAGATTTTGCGCTTGGTAAGTCCTGATCAAAGGCATTTTTTCACTTATGTCGGTTTGCTCTATCCCTTCCAGCGTGATAATCAGGCTCGTAAGGAAGCCTTGATTCTCACCAATTCTGACCAGTTGGATTATATCGAAACATTCGTTGAAGACTTCCCTGATATGACTCTGCATATTGCGGCTATTACGGAGATGTCCAGTAAACTCCTAAGTTTGGGACGTCACAGCAATGTTCATCTCTATCCTAACGTCACCAATCTGACAGTTCGTCAGCTTTTTGGCCGCTGTGATATTTATCTGGATATCAATCAGGGGAATGAAATTCTGTCGGCTATTCGGACAGCTTTTGAGAGCCGTCAGCTCATTTTAGGTTTCAAGGAGCGGATGCATAATCCGCGCTATTCAGCACCGGAACTTTTCTTTAGCCTTGACGATTATGCGGGATTGCGCGACAGACTCCGCAATGTTCTCGGCAATCAGGCTGCTACGACGCTGGATCTGCAAGCGCAGTATAAAGCTGCTAACCTAGCTATACCAGAAGATTACAAGCGTGAGTTGGGATAGAAAATGGATCATGACAAAAGACCTAGAGATGCTAGGTCTTTTAGTATGCCATCAGTAATGACAGTGTTTTATGATTTATACTCTTTGAAAATTTCATGATTTCTCCATGCACTGCCGATAGCCAGCAGATATATGCTGGTGTCACACTCTAGTAATCTAAAACGGTCTGAAAAGAGGTGACTCTACTCCATTCATTATAAGATGCCATCTTAAGATGTGGCTGGCAAAATTGAATATCTTCAGCAGACGAGTTAGTAAAGGAATTAGCAAAAAAACCATAGGATTTGGCGTACAAAACCAACATTAGCGGATTTTTTGAGCTCCTACCTAATCTTTTTGGCACAAGTTCATCGGCTTAGATTTAATAGGTTAAGAACTTAACGCCCGTCAATCAGAAATTTTGGAGTAGATTCCATCATCATTTGAAATTTTTTAGCAAATATTTCAGGTGGTTCTGGAAAATCTTCAGAGATCCACTCGGCGATAATGGCAAAGACATAGGCCCTCATAATCTTTATCATACTTTTTTGGGGGAAGGGGCCGTGGTTGATGACTGTAGTAGCCATATGATCTAGTATAGGAGCATACTCCTTGTCCAGAAATTGTTCCCATCTTGCTTTCATCATACTGCTATAAAGAAATCGTCCCCACATCCGATTTTTGTAAATTGTAGGAATTATGACTTCAGAGACAATATCATAAAAGGATAAGTATTTTTGACTTCCCATGACTTTCTCTAGCTGTGCAAAAGCTTCTTGAGTAATAGAAGTATGGATATCTTCAAAAATCTCATCAACATTGTGATAATGCTTTTTATAAATCGCTTGCCTTGTCATACCGGCTTCCTCAGCAATCTCTGTTAAAGTGAGTTTTTCTTTATTGGGATGTTGTGAAACGATCCTAAAGACAGCGTTAATAATATTTTCATGACTACCTAAAACCATATCTGCCTCCTTGTAGTGTGATTATATAAAAAAAGTTGTCAGCTTGTAAAATAAAAATAGAGTAAATGGAAGTTTAAATTGTTTTTAGGCAATTTAGCAGTCTATTTTTGTTAACAGACCGACAACTTTTTGGTCTTGTTTTACCATCCTTATTTCTGCTAAGATAAACGGTGTTAAAGGGAATAAAGCTGTGAGAATGGACTAGGCACTTGAAATTTCAGCTATCCTTTAAAAGTTCAGGATTTAGAAACATCCTGCCTACAGTCGGACGGGTCGCTTTTCTAAAATCTTAATCACTTTTTATCCTATTAGATGGAGGAAACGATGTCTTATATTAAAATGAAGCATTCATTTAAGCGTTATCAAACTGGAGAAACAGAAATTATTGCCAATAATGATGTTAGTTTTGAAGTTGAGCAAGGAGAACTAGCTGTTATCTTAGGCGCTTCAGGGGCAGGAAAATCAACAGTTCTGAACATTTTAGGAGGGATGGATACTAACGACGAAGGGCAGGTGATTATTGATGGAATTGATATTACCAACTACAATCAGAAAGAATTGACGGATTATCGCAGAACAGATGTTGGCTTTGTCTTTCAGTTTTATAATTTAGTTCCCAATTTGACGGCTAAAGAAAATGTTGAATTGGCTTCAGAAATCGTGACTGGAGCTAGGGATTCCAAAGAAATGTTAATAGATGTTGGCCTAGGAGATCGGCTTAATAATTTTCCCGCACAGTTATCAGGCGGCGAACAACAGCGCGTATCGATTGCACGCGCTGTTGCCAAAAACCCAAAAATTTTACTGTGTGACGAGCCAACTGGTGCGCTTGATTATAAGACAGGGAAGCAGGTCTTAAAAATTTTGCAGGATATGTCCCGTAATAAAGGGGCAACCGTTATTATTGTAACTCATAATTCAGCCTTAGCAGCTATTGCGGATCGTGTCATTTATATGCATGATGCCAAGGTCAGTTCAATCGAACAAAATGAGTCTCCTCAAGATATTGATGTACTAGAATACTAAGGAGAGTTTATTGATGGTAAAGAAACATGTATTTTGGAAGAATATAGGTAAATCCTTTAGCACGTCAAAGGGACGCTTCTTATCTATTATGTTATTGCTGATGCTTGGTTCACTAGTCCTTACTGGTTTAAAAGCGACACCTCGGGATATGGAGAAAACAGCTAATCACTATTTAAGTAGTCAGAAGACTATGGATTTATCTGTTATTGCAAGTGCAGGGTTAAGTAGTGCTGATCGCAAGGAATTAGAAAGTATAAAAGGTGTTAGTGTTGAGTACGGCCAAATGAGTGATGCCACTATCAAGAATACCGAATATGCTGTTCGTATTTTTTCAAATAATAGGCGAATTTCCTCTTATAAATTGGTGTCGGGCAGACTTCCCAGACAAGAAAATGAGATTGCCCTATCATCTATTTCAAAAAAAGATTATAAAATAGGTGATAAGATAAGGTTTGCGAAAGACAGAGACGCGCTCCTTAAAAATAATACTTACAAAATTGTTGGTTTTGTAAATTCTTCTGAGATTTGGTCTAAAAAATTTTTGGGTTCTTCAACATCAGGAGATGGTAATCTCCATACTTATGGAGTAGTAGCTCCCAGTGCTTTTAGCAACCGTACTTCTACCATAGCTCGTCTACGTTATCAAAATTTAAGACATCTAAGTCCGTTCTCTGATGACTACAATCGTCAGTTAGTTAAAAATCAAGAGCAGCTGGATAAAATTTTAGCTGATAATGGCCAGCATCGTTTTGAATCAATAAAATCTAAGTTAAAGACTACCATTACTACAGGTCGTAAACAAATTAATGATGCTAAGGCTAAATTGAGGCAAACAGGTGGTAGTACATCGTCTGTTCCGATAGAGACACAAATCGCTTCTCAAGAGGCTCAGCAAAAAATCACCAGAAAAGAATCGGAACTTGCAAAAATCCAGACAGAGCTGAACAACTTAGAAGTTCCTACCTATAAGAGCTATACGCGTTCAACCCTGTCTGGAGGAGAAGGTTATACGACCTATCGTTCATCCAGCAAGACTCTCAACAATATCGGAAATCTATTTCCTCTTGTCTTATATCTAGTAGCCGCCTTAGTAACATTTACGACAATGACTCGATTTGTCAATGAAGAAAGAATTAACTCAGGTGTCTTGAAAGCGCTAGGTTATTCAAATCGTGATATTATCAAAAAATTTGTTAGTTATGGTTTGGTTGCCAGCTTGTTAGGAAGTAGCTTAGGGATTCTTGGGGGACATTATCTGCTTCCTGGTATTGTTGCACGCAACTCAATAACAACGACGATTATTGGCAGGCTTGACGAGAGATTTTATTGGACTTATGCGCTATTAACAATTGCATTAGCTTTCTTAAGTGCTGTATTTCCAGCTTTTTTAGTAGCTAAGAGAGAACTTGGAGAAAAGCCAGCACAGCTTTTGCTTCCTAAACCGCCGGTAAAAGGCTCTAAAATTTTTTTGGAACGACTCAGTTTTATTTGGAAACGATTGAGTTTTACCCAAAAAGTAACAGCTAGAAATATTTTTAGGTACAAGCAGCGTATGCTGATGACAATTTTTGGCGTTGCGGGATCTGTTGCCCTTCTTTTTGCAGGTCTTGGTATCCAGTCCTCCTTAAGTAAAATTGTAGATCATCAGTTCAAACAGATAACATCTTATGATTTACAGGTGATAAGCGGCCGTGAACTGGATAAGAATAAGGATTTATACCATTTTATAAAGTCTGATGCAGTTTCTAGCTACCAAGAAATTTATTCTCGCAATATTGACGAGAAGATTGCAGGACAGAGTGAGAAAAAATCTATTACCATTCTGGCATCTGATCGTGATGATTTTGGTGATTTTATTCATTTAAAGTCTGTTCAATCAGGCAAGTCTGTTTCTCTTTCTAACCAAGGAGCAGTCATATCAGAAAAATTAGCACAGTATTATCATGTCGGTAGAGGAGGAACATTCGTCATTAAAGATAATGGCAAGAAGTACCACATAAAAGTGTCTGCTGTTGTTGATATGAATGTCAATCATTATATCTTTATGTCAGATAACTATTACCATAAGGTATTTGGTGAAAAAGCTATTAATAATACAGTCTTGCTCCACTTAAAAGACTCCTCATCAAAAAATGTTTCAAAACAGGCTACAAAAGCATTAGCGATAAATGGTGTGTCGGCTGTCTCTCAAAATATCTCGCTGATCGATCAAGTTAATACAGCTGTTAAAAGTTTGAGAGCTTCAGTGACGACCCTAGCAGTTATCTCTGCTTTGTTAGCCATTGTTATCCTTTATAATTTGACCAGTATTAATGTTGCTGAGCGTATACGTGAGTTGTCAACGATTAAGGTTCTAGGATTTCACAATAGGGAAGTGACCCTTTATATTTATAGAGAGACGATTGTTCTATCAATCATCGGGATTGGACTAGGTCTTGTGGGCGGCTATTTCTTACACAAGGGTATTATCGCTATCATGAGTCAAGATAATAGATATCCCACAGCTGTAGATTATGATGTTTACCTCCTGCCCATTATAACGATTAGCATCATTTTAGTATGCCTAGGCTGGGTTGTTAATCGCCGATTGAGAGATGTTGATATGTTGGAAGCGTTGAAGTCAGTGGATTAATGTAAAAGTAATAAATATGTGTAACAATATCTTGTTATAATCTAATTTGAGTGAAAGGATGGAATTATATGGAATACAAGGTTATTTCTGGAGTTAATGAAGCGAATATTGAGCTATTTATGAAACTTGAGAAAAAAGTTTATCTAGATGACGATAATCGTATTTTTGATACAAGAGAAGAATTAAATAGTTTCATTAAAAGATATGATAAACTGGATATTAATATTTTTATTATTATAAACGATGATAATGAACCTATCAGTAGAAGTTGTATTGTGATTGACCCTTTATCTAAAAAAGATACAAAAATAGCGATGTTTAGCCATTTTGAAACAATGGATGATGAAGAAGCAGTTAAGTTGTTAATCAAATCTTTATGTACTTGGGCTGAACAACAAGGAGCTATGAAAATTATGGGTCCTATGAGTGATAATGTCGCTTCAACTAGAGGATTGTTATTGGAGGGTACAGGAAAACCGGTATTTTTCATGCCATATAATCCTTTATATTATAATAAGCTTCTTAAGCAAGCCGGATTTAAAATTGCAAAAAAGATGCTTGAATTTATTATAGAAGTAAAGCCTCCATATACGAAAATACGCAAAGCAGCAGAATTTGTGAAGAAAAAGAATCCAGAGATTAAACTACGCCCGCTTAATTTGGATAATTTAGCAAGTGATATAAAAAATATTGCTTCGCTATACAATCGTGCATGGACACAAAACTGGGGATTTCGAGAGATGATTTGGGAAGACTTTTATAATGCAGCTTATCCTTTTAAAGATTTACTAAGGTACTCATCGGTAGTTACCTTAAATGAAAAGTTTATTGGATTTCAAGTCATTGTTCCAGATATTAATGCTTGTTATTCTAATGGGAGATACGATCTTACAAAACTCCCTAATATTGATGTTTATCGTGGTATGTTCTTTGGTGTTGATCCCGATTTCAGAATGAAAGGAATAGATGCACTAATGTATGATAAAGTCTTTAATCAAGATAGTGAAAAAGCTGGCATACGAAAACTTCATTTAGGTTGGGTTCAAGAAGACAACTATAAAATGGCTAGGCAATTGAGGAACATAGGTGGAGAGAGTACTGAATATAAATATTACGCACTATATGAGAAGAGTATTCATGAGTAAATAACAAATATTTAAAATGAAAGGAAAAATTATGAATGAGAGATACTTAAATATTTTAGATGAAGTTCATGATTGGAAATCAAAAGGGTATTATCCGTTTTTTCCAAAAATAAAAGAATATGATCATACAGTAGTCTTTGATAATGGGATGAAATCTATAGCATTTGGAAGTTGTGATTATTTTGGTCTGGCTACTAACCAAGTATTAAAGAATGCAGCAAAGCAAGCCATAGATGATTACGGAACAAATACATATGGCTCCCAAGTTATCTGTGGTTATACCGATTTACATAGAACATTAGAAACAAAAATACTGTCTTATTTGGGATATGCTGATAATGACAGAGAAAGTATACTCTTTCCGTCAGGGCTGCACGCTAATGTTGGGTGTATTTCCACATTACTAGATGAGAAGGATATAGTATTTAGTGATAAATATGCTCATACTTCAATTTATCTTGGTATACAATTAAGCGGTGCTAAAAATGTAGTTTTTAAGCATAATAATATGAAACACTTGGAAAAGAAAATTTCTGAGAAGGACTGCCAAGGTAAGAAATATATTATGGTAGATGGTTTATACAGTGCAGACGGTGATGAAGCACCAATGGATGAAATCGTAAAAATTGCAAAAAAATATCAAGCAAGCATTCTTGTTGACGAAGCACATTCCTTTGGGATCATGGGAGAAAATGGTCGAGGTGTATCTGAAATTTATGATGCTATGGAAGATATTGATTGTTACATTGGAACTATGAGTAAGGGTGTTGGAAGTGTTGGTGGATTTGCTGTATTAAGAAAGACTGATGCAGAAAAAGTTCGACATTTTGCCCCTACTTATACATCATCTAGAGCAAATCCTCCTGCTACGATTGCTGCCTCTATTGCGGGTATTGATTATATCAAGGAATATGGAGATCAACTAAGAGAAAGACTTAAAAAAAATGTATTATTCTTGGTAGAGGAACTAAATAAGATAGGGGTAAATATTCAAGTATCTTCTCATGTTGTTCCAATTATTATTGGAGATAACGATACAACTATGCAAGTAGCGGATTATTTGTTAAAAGGAGGAATTCATACAGGAGTATTTGTATCCCCAGCTGTACCTAGAGGAGCTTCAAGATTACGGATTGGAGTAACGGTATTCCAAACATTAGATGACTGTCGACTTTTGATAGAATTGCTAAAACAAGCTAAAAAACTTTATAATTTTTAACTGTTTATTTATGTTTATATATAGAACAATAAGTATAGAATTTCGTAGAATACTTAGAGGCAACTCTTATAGGATGTGTACCCTTAGAGTTGCTTTTTTATTATAAGACCTTTAGTTTACCTCGCACCTATTCATATTTTGTTCCCTTTTTCTTAAACTCCGTCTGTGAAAATGCTATAATAATCCCATGTCTAACAAACCAACGTCTGCTTATGTGCACATTCCTTTTTGCACACAAATTTGCTATTACTGCGACTTTTCCAAGGTTTTTATTAAGAACCAGCCAGTGGATGATTATCTGGAAAGACTGATCCAGGAATTTCGTCATTATGATATCCATGAATTGCGTACCCTCTATATCGGCGGCGGGACACCAACAGCGATCACGGCTGACCAGCTGGTCTATCTCTTGACCAATCTTCAGCAAGAGCTCGATTTGGATAGGTTGGAGGAGTTTACTATCGAGGCCAATCCAGGGGATTTGACGCCAGATAAGATAGCCGTCCTTAAAGAATCAGCAGTCAATCGGGTTTCCCTCGGTGTACAGACCTTTGATGATAAGGAGCTCAAGCGCATTGGCCGCAGTCACAATGAAGCCCAGATTTATACGACTATTCGTGACCTTAAGGCAGCGGGTTTTGACAATATCTCGATTGATCTGATCTATGCCCTGCCAGGTCAGACCATGGAGCAGGTCAAGGCAAACGTGAAGAAGGCCTTGTCATTGGATATTCCCCATATGAGTCTTTATAGTCTGATTTTGGAAAACCATACGGTCTTTATGAACCAGATGCGTCGAGGCCGTCTCAATCTGCCGACCGAAGATTTAGAGACGGATATGTTCCACTACATTATCAATGAATTGGAGAAGAATGGCTTTGAGCATTATGAGATTTCTAACTTTTCCAAACCTGGCTATGAGAGTCGTCACAATCTCGTCTACTGGGATAATGTGGAATACTATGGTGTTGGCGCGGGTGCATCGGGCTATTTAAATGGTGTTCGCTACCGCAATCGCGGTCCTATCCAGCACTATCTCAAAGCTATTGCAGCAGAAGGTCATTCACGTTTGCATGAGGAAACTCTAAGCAAGGCTGAGATGATGGAAGAGGAGTTCTTTCTGGGATTGCGTAAGAAATCTGGTCTATCTATCTCTCATTTTGAAGAGAAGTTCCAAGAAAATTTTCAGGAGCGCTACGGCCAGATCGTGGATGGCTTGATTAGAGACGGTCTCTTGCAGGTGACGGGAGATCGCTTGCGCATGACCAAACGAGGCCTCTTTTTAGGGGATACCGTTGCAGAAGCCTTTATACTAGATAATGAATGAGTGAATCTTATGGGAAAAAAATTCAAGGTAAATTATCAAATTCCGTTTTATGAAAGTGATATTAACCATCAGGTTAAGCTGCCCCATTTGCTGTCTTATGCCCTGCAGGTGTCTGGCTTGCAATCCGAAAGCTTGGGCAATACAGATGACTGGCTGCTGGAGCGGTTTAATCTAGTTTGGGTCATTACGGACTACCAGTTAGATATTGAGCGTTTGCCCCGCTACGCTGAGACCATTACTGTGGAGACAGAGGCCGTCGCTTATAATAAGCTCTTTTGCTATCGTAATTTTTACATCTATGGTGAGGATGGACATAAAATTATAGAGATCGCATCAACCTTTGTTCTCATGGACTATGACAGCCGTAAGGTCGTATCCGTCAAAGAAGAGATTGTTGCTCCTTATGAGTCAGAAAAAATCAAAAAGATGATACGCGGTCCTAAATATCAGAGCCTGAAAGATGCCACAGAAACCCTTTTTCATGTGCGCTATTTGGACCTCGACATGAATGGTCATGTCAATAACAGCAAGTATCTGGAGTGGATGTACGAAGCGCTTGATGTAGACTTTCTTAAGAAACATGTTCCTAAAACGGTTGATCTTAAATATGTCAAAGAAATTCACTACGGTAGTGATATTTTGTCGGCTGTTCAGCAGGACGGTCTGACCACTAGACACGAAATCCGCACTGCCGACGGCTTGCATGCCCAAGCTGTGATCGAGTGGCGGAAGAAAGACTAGAATGGAAAGGTAAGAGATGACCTACAAAGGCTATTTGATTGATTTAGATGGAACGGTTTACCGCGGTAAGGATCGTATTCCGGCAGGGGAGCGCTTTATCCACCGTTTACAGGAGAAAAATATTCCCTATATGCTGGTGACTAACAACACCATGCGCACCCCTGAGATGGTGCAGGATATGCTGGCTGACCAGTTTCATGTGGAGACCCCGCTGGAGACCATTTATACAGCTACCTTAGCAACAGTGGATTATATGAATGATATGGCGCGTGGCAAAACGGTCTACGTTATCGGTGAGGTCGGCCTCAAGTCAGCCCTTGCAGAGGCTGGTTATACCGAGGATAAGGATAATCCGGCTTATGTCGTGGTTGGCTTGGATCGTGATCTGACCTATGAAATGCTGGTGACAGCAACTTTAGCGATTCAAAAAGGGGCGCTCTTCATCGGGACCAACCCCGATCTCAATATTCCAACAGAGCGCGGCCAATTGCCGGGAGCGGGCTCTATTCAGGCGCTGTTGGAGGCGGCAACACGCATCAAACCAGTTATTATTGGCAAGCCAGAAGCTATCATTATCAACAAGGCCTTGGAGCGTCTGGGTGTCGCTCGAAACCAAGCGGTCATGGTGGGGGATAACTATATGACGGATATTATGGCTGGAATTAAGAATGATGTTGCGACCCTTCTGGTAACGACAGGTTTTACAAAGCCTGAGGAAGTTCCCACACTGCCGATCCAGCCCAGTCATGTTTTAGCCAGTTTAGATGAGTGGGATTTTGATGAAAGATAAGTTATACGCAGGTTTATCTGCTATCTGGTTCTTGAGTGCTGCTGTACTTGCGACTATCTACCTGGCATGGGCTGTTTACCCCTTGGAAAATCACTGGTTAAGGCTGGCGCCAACAGTTGATTTGTCTACTCAAGCCCTGTTAAAAAATTTCAATCAGCTTATGGCTTATCTGACCCTGCCTTGGATCGGTCAGCTCAAAATGGCAGACTTTCCTTCTTCTGAGGATGGTTTAGCTCATTTCCGCGACGTTAAACACCTCTTTCATCTTGCTCAAGCAGTCTTTATTCTAGGGTTCTGGCCTGCCTTGCATTTTTTGCGACGACACTGGCAGTCTCAATCTCTTTGGCTGTTTGGCCGTCTTTGGTTGGCTCTGATTGCCCTGCTTCCTATTATCGGGATTTTGGGCTATTTAATAGGCTTTGAAGCTTTTTTCACCCTTTTTCACCAGCTGCTTTTTCCGGGGGCTAACAACTGGCTCTTCAACCCTTATACGGATCCCGTTATTTGGGTGCTGCCAGAGGAGTACTTTCTGCATTGCTTTATCATCTTTTTTGTGATTTATGAAGCTCTGATGATAAGCCTTTGGTTATTAGCGAGGACAAGTTATCAACACTATATTTCAAAGGAAAAAGTGTTCAAGTAAAGCGATTTAATTAAATAAAGCCATGTGGGATAAGACTATATTGGCTGCTGCTTTTATGACAGTTTATTTTTAAGTAGAAATAGGAGATTGAAGTATGGCATTGGTACTGAATGAAGAATTATTCCAAACCTTACTTAATTACTGGCTCAAGACGAGCCGGCAAAATTCCCATATGGCAATGCTCCGATAGATGTTACTCAGAATGTCTGGGAAAAGTATGAGCAATGATGTAAATATCGTGGAATTTTCTGAAATTGCTTGTTATAATATAAATAGAATTTGAAACAGGAGATTGGTATGGAAGAAACTTTTTTTATTTTAAAACCGGATGCGGTCAAGCGAGGCTTGGTAGGTGAGGTTTTGCATCGTATTGAACGCCGTGGTTTTCAGTTGACACGCTTGGAGCAGTGTCAGATTGAGCGTACCACTTTAGAAAAACATTATTCAGACTTGGTAGATAAGCCTTTCTTTCCTTCGATTGCTGATTTTATGATGAGTGGCCCTGTTATTATTGGAACACTTGCAGGTGTTGGAGCTGTGCAGGCTTGGCGCGATATGCTGGGGGCGACAGATCCAGCCAAGGCACAGGCAGGTACCATCCGTGGTGACTTTGCCTTAGGGGCAGAGCCGGGGCAATCGCTAAAAAATATCGCTCATGGATCGGATTCTCTGGAGTCCGCTCGACGTGAGATTAGTATTTGGTTTGGGGAATAAGTTATTTTCATAGGAAATCTGGAGCAATCAGCTTTAGGTTTTTTTATTTAAGTGCTGCTTAGTCTATTGGCAAAAAGTTACGGATACTCTTTGAAATCTCACGATATACATCTGTATTTGTGCTGCTAGGTCTGTTAACCTTATTAGGTTGTTACCTTGCCAGTGTTAGCCGAAGAAGTCAACTATACTTTGACAGATGAACTAACAAGGCCTTTAGCCAAGTTCTTATAGGATTTAGTGTAGAAAATTCAGCATTAACGGATCCTTCCAAGAACTTGCTTAGTTCTGATGAGTTTTTTCAGTATGACTCCCCAACAAATCTACTTTGGTTCTCAGCTGATTTTCTGCTATAATAGTACTACTAGAAAACTGATAACAAGGAATTGACATGGACATTCAAGAATTGAAAAAACGTCAAGAGAAAATCAGAAATTTCTCTATTATTGCCCATATTGACCATGGAAAATCTACTCTGGCTGACCGAATCCTAGAGCAGACCGAGACAGTCTCAGACCGTGAAATGCAAGCCCAGCTCTTAGATAGTATGGATTTGGAGCGTGAGCGCGGTATTACTATTAAACTCAATGCTGTCCAGCTCAACTATACTGCTAAGGATGGCGAGACTTATATCTTCCATTTGATCGATACACCGGGACATGTGGACTTCACCTATGAGGTGTCGCGTTCGTTAGCTGCCTGCGAAGGTGCAGTTCTGGTTGTTGATGCAGCTCAAGGAATCGAAGCACAGACCCTTGCTAATGTCTATCTTGCCCTAGATAATGACCTAGAGATTCTGCCTGTTATTAATAAGATTGACTTACCTGCTGCCGATCCTGAGCGTGTGCGCCAAGAGATCGAAGATGTCATTGGCTTGGATGCCAGCGAAGCGGTTTTGGCTTCCGCCAAAGCAGGCATTGGTATCGAGGAAATTCTTGAGCAGATTGTAGAAAAGGTTCCGGCTCCGACAGGTGATCTTGAAGCTCCATTACAGGCGCTTATCTTTGACTCTGTTTACGATGCCTACCGTGGGGTTATTCTCCAAATCCGGATTGTCAATGGTATGGTTAAACCAGGTGATAAGATCCAGCTCATGAGTAATGGCAAGACCTTTGATGTCACTGAAGTGGGAATTTTCACGCCTAAGGCTGTCGGGCGCGATTACTTAGCGACAGGTGATGTTGGCTATATTGCTGCCTCGATTAAGACTGTAGCAGATACGCGCGTGGGAGATACGATTACCCTTGCGGACAATCCGGCTGCTGAACCCCTCCATGGTTATAAGCAGATGAACCCCATGGTCTTTGCTGGACTTTATCCGATCGAGTCAAATAAATATAATGACCTCCGCGAGGCTCTTGAGAAGCTCCAGCTCAACGATGCTAGTCTCCAGTTTGAACCAGAGACCTCTCAAGCCCTTGGGTTTGGTTTTCGCTGTGGTTTTTTAGGCCTCTTACATATGGATGTGATTCAAGAACGCTTGGAGCGTGAGTTTAATATCGATCTCATCATGACTGCCCCGTCTGTTGTCTATCATGTGAATACGACGGATGGTGAGCTGATTGAGGTATCAAATCCCTCAGAGTTTCCAGAACCTACCCGGGTCGACACCATCGAAGAACCCTTTGTCAAGGCTCAAATCATGGTTCCTCAAGATTATGTTGGCGCAGTAATGGAGCTGTGTCAGCGCAAGCGTGGGGATTTTGTGACCATGGAATACATTGATGATAACCGTGTCAATGTTATCTATCAAATTCCGTTAGCTGAGATTGTTTTTGATTTCTTTGATAAACTTAAATCATCAACTCGCGGTTATGCCAGCTTCGACTATGAAATATCTGAGTATCGCCAGTCCAAGTTGGTTAAAATGGACATTCTCCTTAATAGTGAGAAGGTTGATGCCCTCAGTTTTATTGTCCACAGTGAATTTGCCTATGAACGCGGTAAGCTGATTGTTGAGAAGCTCAAAAAGATTATTCCGCGTCAGCAGTTTGAGGTGCCTATTCAGGCTGCTATTGGTCAAAAAATTGTAGCCCGGTCGGATATCAAGGCGCTTCGTAAAAACGTTCTGGCCAAGTGTTACGGTGGTGATGTTTCTCGGAAACGTAAACTCTTGGAAAAACAAAAGGCCGGTAAGAAACGTATGAAAGCCATTGGGTCAGTAGAAGTGCCGCAAGAAGCCTTCCTCAGCGTCCTCAGTATGGATGAAGAAGAGAAAAAATAGATGCAGAAATCTTGCATCAGTTCTTATTGTGTTTATCTGCTATAAAAAGAAAGTAAGATGGTGTTAACTTTACAAGAAAGTTTCCCCTCTTGCTTTTTATTTTTCGAATAAATAATTGTGGAGTTAGTTGATTGTTTCTATCTATAACTTGAAAACCATCTCATCAGATTAGATTGGGGATCATGAGATTTTTAAAGAGTATCAATAGAGGAAATTCAGCCAGGCAGGGACTCCTTTAGCTAATGAAATCTGGACTATGAGTGTTAGAGGAGAGGAAAGCAGCTGTTTCCTTGAAGAGTGGGTCTCCTTTTTCAGTAATCTTTAGGAGGTCTTGGACTAACTCCCAAAAGCCTTGAAAGTTCTATCTATTGTGGATATTGGTCGATTATGGTAAACTAACTTCATTAATCAAATTAAAAAGGAATTAGGAAGAATGCGAAAACGAATGTATAAAGCCAAAAAGCATTGGGTGATTGCCAGTGCTGCGGCCTTAACAGTATTAGGAACAAGCACAGCAGTCGCTGCAGAGGAAAGTCAGGCAGCAAAAGCTAATGAGCCAGCAGAGGTAGCTGTTGAGCAGGCAGCCTTGCCAGCTGACACTAGCTCGCAAGGGCAGGAGTCAGAGCAGGCACCTAATGATACTCATCAAAATGAGAAAACTGTACAGGAAACAGAGCCAGTAAGTCCTGGTGTTTATTCACAGGTTTCTTCAAAAGCAGTGACAAGCAGTGAGTCTACGTCAGATACAGCCCTTGATTCGGAGAATTACCAGTCGACTGAGGTTGAATCTGAGCTTCAAAGTAATCAGGAACAAGCACTATCTGCTGTAAGAAGCGCTCCGATCCCTGATTCGAATACCGCTCTTCATCGGGCTAGTGTTGCGGCAACAGTAGCCAGAACTTCTAATACTGCCCAGCCTCAAGCCCCTACCGAAACAACTAGCGTTTCGGTTTCAGGCCGGACAATGACCATTCGTTATAACAAAACCAAGGCGGCTGATGAATCTGTTAACTTTGCGGTTTGGTCAGATGAGCGTGATCAGGATGATCTGGTTTGGTACCGCGCGGATGCTCAGGGAGCGGCCTATATCGATTTAACTAAGCACAAGTCTTATGGTACTTACCACATTCATACCTACTCTAATATTAAGGGACGCGACATCGGACGTGATGGAAGAACTGCTGATGTTTCTCCATCTAAGGTAACGACCAAGATTGAAGAGACATCAAAGGGGAATTACACAGTAACGATTGGTAATGTCAGCAGTGATATTACAGCTATCCGAGTACCGGTCTGGTCTCAGAAAAATGATCAGGATGATATTATTTGGTATCAAGCTACCCAGAAAGATCCTACTACCTACACGGTGTCTTTTAGAACAGCAGATCATCATAATGATTTGGGTCACTATAACATTCATGTTTATGGCCAAAGTGCCATTACAGGCAGTTTGGTTGGTCTATCTGCGACTTCAGGCGTGGATTATAAGGTGACTGCTGAGGCACCTAAGGCCGAAGCGCGCCATAACATAAAAGCTAGTCTGGGCTCAGCAGGTATTGAACTGGGAATTTCTTCTAATACATTGACTGATCTGGGCAGTGTTCGCTATGCTGTTTGGTCCGAACAAGGCGGTCAGGATGATTTAAAATGGTACAGTGCCGATCGTGATGGGAAGGTAACTGCCCCTTACAGCAATCACAGTGGTTACGGAACTTATAATATCCACACTTATGCCCTTCAAAATGGCCAAATGGTCGGCCTTAATGCTCAAACTATCACTATTGCTCAGCCTAGTGCTAATGCTAAAGCTAATAAGGTAAACGACACAAGCTATGCTATTCAAATCACGAATCTTCCTCAGTATATCACTGCTGTGAAAGTCCCTGTCTGGACTAATAAAAACGATCAAGATGATCTTATCTGGTATGATGCCGCTAAAAATGCCGATGGTAGCTATACGGCTACTGTTCAGTTGAAAAATCACAATTATGAAACAGGAAGCTACACTGCTCATATCTATGGTGTTAGTGCTCTGGCAGATAGCAGTATGACAGGACTTGGCTCAACAACCTTTAATGTGGATAAAACAATTGTACCGACTAACGCAGACCTAGCTGTTAAAAACCATGATGAAGCAGGTGGTACTTTACAGGTAGTGTTAAATGATACAGCAACTTCTAAGCAGGCTAGCAAGCTTGCCGTTGCAGTTTGGTCTCAGGATAACCAAGCCAACCTTCATTGGTATGAAGCAGGGGTGGCTAACGGTTCAGCGACTGTTTATGTTGATGAGAAGCTTCATGGGTATATCAAGGGCAATTATACGGTCCATGCTTATGTGACTTATCGTGATGGCAGTCAAAGCGGTCATGATTTAGGAAAATACAGCCTCCAAAAGGAGCAGTCAGTTGGTTACTTTGTTGATGTCAGCAGCCACAACGGTGATATTTCTGTAGCTGATTATCAATCTCTGAAAAACCAAGGCATTACGGGTGTAGTTGTTAAATTGACAGAAGGTACCAGCTACATTAACCCTTATGCTGCTCGCCAAATTGCTAATGCTCGCGCAGCTGGAATGAAAATATCTGTTTACCACTTTGCCCGCTACACTAATGCTGATGAAGCCAGGGCAGAGGCAGCTTACTTTGTTAATGTGGCCAAATCTTATGGATTATCATCAAATACGGTCATGGTTAACGATATGGAAAGCAGTGAAATGCTTAATAATATCAATGCTAATACGGCTGCTTGGACGGCAGCTATGCAGGGAATGGGCTACAATAACTTAGTTTACTACACCATGGCTAGCTGGCTGGATACGCGCGGCGGCAGTCTCAATACCTCGCAGCTGGGGATGCAAAATATGTGGATTGCCCACTATGTCAATGGCTATACCTACCTGCCTCAAAATACAGCCCAAGAATACAGTCTCTACTCTGATGCAGCAGCATGGCAGTATACCAGTGTTTCGCGTAAGCTGGCAGGAAATCTTGATGAAAATATCGATTATATCCGCCGTTTCAGCTAAGAGTTAAGTCACAGACATTTTTGACTATAAGTTTAAAGAAGGCAACTGCCTTCTTTTTTGCTAGGGGACAAAGATAGTGCTTGTGCGCAGTATTATGGTTTTTTATCTGTGTCTACGGCCAGCTTATATATTTAGTTTAAGGCGTTTTATGAATCCAATGGGTAGTAACAGCTTTTTTGCTCTGTGACTTGTGGTCTTTTACTCTGCAAAAGTTAACTCATTTTTTATATTGGTTGAGAAAACTTGTCAGAGTAGGGGAATCTTGTTCAAGGTGGAACATAGCAGTTTTTGATGGCGGTGGGAGAATGATTTGCCGAATTTCTAAATTGCGATAGGCAATCTTTTGTTTTTATGGTAAAATAAATTGGTATGGAGGGGCCACTATGATAAAGATATTTGGAAAAGTTAGATACCATTGGCAGCCGGAATTGTCTTGGTCTATTATTTACTGGTCTATTACCTTTATTCCGATTTTTATTGCCATGTCTTTATTTTACGAAAGAGCTTCTGTCCCACGGACAGGACTGACTTTTGTTGCTCTCTTCATGATTTTTGTCGGATTAGGATTTCACCGCTATTTTGTGATTAGTGAAGATAGTAAGCTTTGGATTATTTCTCTTAACTTTTTGAAACCACTCAAGGTTGATATTGCTAGTATCAAGCGGGTTGAGGTGACACGAACAACCCTGTGTCTCATTTTTACTAACGGCAAGTCTCGACTATTTTATATGCGCAAGTGGCCTAAAAAATATTTCCTAGATGATCTGGCACTTAATCCAGCTTTCAAGGGAGAAGTAGAGCTGCTTGATCATTCAGACAGTCTGGATTATTTTAAACTTTACCAAAATGACAAAAAAGAAAAGCCCTCGCTTAGGAATCAATCCTGAGGGCCTTGGTAGGGCAGGATTTCACTGCTAAAAGGTTAGCCTGATTGTCCGGCAGAACTTGTTCGAGTTGATCGCTGTCAGTGAATTTGACGATACCGTCATCATGATAATCGAAGGCCTCGGAGTAAGTTTGGCAGAGACCACAGGCAATACATTTTTCTGGAATAATTGAAACTTTCATAGTATTATTTTAGTACGGATTTATTTTTTTTACAAGGGAGGACGAGATGTCAAGAAAACCATGGGAAACGCCAATTAAGGAAACTGAGGAAGTCGAAGACGTTGAAGAAACTGAAGAAATTGCAGAGACTGAGGAAATTGAAGACGCAGAAGTAAGGGATGTTGAACTTGAAGAAGAGGAAGATGATGATATCGTTATTGGGAAACACCGCTCAGGTGGCAGCCGCGGAAGTAACCGCAGTGCTTCCTTTGTCAGTACTCCTGTCCTGACAGCTCTACTTAGTGCTTTCTTTGTTATTGTTGTAACGATTCTCTTCTTTGTCTTTTACACGTCAAATGGAGGTAGTAATGAAACAAAGGCTACTTCAAGTTTCTATGGCGCTTCTAAATCAGAGTCTAAGCAAAAATCTGAGAAGGAGCAATCCTCAAGCAGCCAAGCACCATCGGAGGAAAGTAGTAGCGAGTCCTCATCAACAGAAGAGTCTTCTTCATCTGGTAATGGTGAAACAATTACTGTTGAACAGGGAGAGGGAGAGGCAGCTATCGCAGCGCGTGCTGGTATCTCAGTTGAACAACTTAGAGAATTGAATCCTGAGCATATGACTCAAGGCTACTGGTATGCGAATCCCGGCGATGAGGTTTATGTAAACTAAGATGAAACAAATTAGAATTGCTATTGATGGCCCTGCTTCTAGCGGAAAAAGTACTGTAGCCAAGATTGTTGCTAATCATCTTGGCTATACTTATTTAGATACAGGAGCGATGTACCGTTGTGCCACTTATTTGGCACTTAAATATCATATTAGTCTGTCGCAGGTCGATGACTTATTAAAATTGATTGACCAATATCCTATTGCTTTTGGGAAAGCGGCTGATGGCAGTCAGACTGTCAGCCTAGGTGGCGAGGACGTTACCTTGGCTATCCGTCAGAATGATGTGACCAACCATGTCTCAGCTGTCTCGGCACTGGCACAGGTTCGTGAAAAATTAGTTGATGAGCAGCGTCGAATTGCCGCAGACGGAGCCATTATTATGGATGGGCGAGATATCGGAACAGTTGTCCTTCCAGATGCTGAATTAAAGATCTTCTTGGTTGCATCTGTTGAGGAACGAGCTGAGCGTCGCTTCAAAGAGAATCAGGCTAAGGGGATTGCGGCTAATTTTGAGCAGCTCAAGCAAGAGATTGCTGAGCGTGACTATAAGGATAGTCACCGTGAAGTCTCTCCTTTAAAACCAGCAGATGATGCCATTACTTTTGATACGACTGGGGTATCGATTGATGGTGTGGTTGATTTTATTTCAGAAAAAGCAAAGAAAATTATTGACATGCCCTAGTTGGGATGTTATACTACTAACAATGAGAAAAGCAGAAGTGAGAGCTTCTCGCCTTGCGACTAACGTTGTCTGGCTCTACATGTTAAGTTTCAGAAGATGAAATACTATGTAGTGCGGGCTTGGTTTGTCAAGTCCGCTTTCGTTTTTCTCAAAGAATGAAGAGGTGAAAGTCATCGCAAAGAAAGATCTATTCATAAATGATGAAATTCGCGTTCGTGAAGTTCGCCTTGTAGGGCTTGACGGAGAGCAGCTGGGCATTAAACCCTTGTCTGAAGCACAGGCAGCGGCGGATGATGCTAATGTTGATCTCGTTTTGATTCAGCCGCAGGCAACTCCACCAGTTGCTAAGATTATGGACTATGGAAAGTTCAAGTTTGAGTATCAAAAGAAACAAAAGGAGCAGCGCAAGAAACAAAGTACTGTGACGGTTAAGGAGATTCGTCTCAGTCCTGTTATTGATAAGGGTGACTTTGACACTAAGCTTCGCAATGGCCGTAAGTTCTTGGAAAAGGGCAACAAGGTTAAGGTTTCTATCCGTTTTCGTGGGCGGATGATTACTCACAAGGATATTGGAGCCCAAGTCTTGGCAGATTTTGCTGAAGCGACGCAAGATATCGCTATTATTGAGCAACGCGCTAAGATGGACGGCCGCCAAATGTTCATGCAATTGGCGCCAATCCCTGATAAGAAGAAGTAGGGTTTACAATTAATTAAACTTAAAGAGGAGATATTAAAATGCCAAAACAAAAAACACACCGTGCATCAGCTAAACGTTTTAAACGTACAGGTTCAGGTGGCTTGAAACGCTTCCGTGCTTACACTTCTCACCGTTTCCACGGTAAGACTAAGAAACAACGTCGTCATCTTCGCAAGGCAGCTATGGTGCATTCAGGAGATTTCAAACGTATCAAATCAATGCTTACTCGTATGAAATAAGCTGCATTGTTGTTAAAAATTTATTAGAATTATCTGGAGGAAATACATAAATGGCTCGTGTTAAAGGTGGCGTTGTTTCACGTAAACGCCGTAAACGTGTACTTAAATTAGCTAAAGGTTACTATGGTGCTAAGCACATCTTGTTCCGCACTGCAAAAGAACAAGTAATGAACTCTTACTACTATGCATACCGTGACCGCCGTCAAAGAAAGCGTGATTTCCGTAAATTATGGATTACTCGTATCAATGCGGCAGCTCGTATGAATGGTTTGTCATATTCACAATTAATGCACGGTTTGAAATTGGCAGAAATTGAAGTTAACCGCAAAATGTTGGCAGATTTAGCTGTTAACGATGCTGCAGCTTTCACAGCACTGGCTGATGCAGCTAAAGCAAAACTTGGTAAATAAAAATGAGAAATGAGCCTAGCGCTCATTTTTTGTTTTTAAAATGTGGAAGAGATTAATGGCTTTAGTTAATCATTAATTGAAATAAAATAATCCAGATAGTCCATGCAATGACTGCGAAGGTATAGATTTTGTACTTCAATGGCTTACTGTAGTAAGTAAACAAAATCTGCATTACCCCGACAGCATAACCGCTTAATTTGATATATAAATTTGGACTCAAGTTAGATAAAGCAATTGTTAGTATGCCAAGAGATAAATCTGATAAATGTAATCTGGAATATATTTGTAATAGAGCCGTAGGTAATTCAGACGCCTTCAGTGTTTTAAGGCCGTTAACCGGATAAACACTATTTCCAATAATTAACACAATACCTATCCAAGCAAAGATACAGTATATCAAGCTACTACTAATTATTGCTAGCATAAAATAGTCGTCCTGCTTATGGTATAGTATGAAAAAAATGACAGAGCCACTAAATAAAAATGATGCGATGGCTAGTAGCTCATCACAAAATTTGAGCAGTTTGCCATGCGATTTAACCCAATGTACAGGGTCTGTTAAAAATAAATCTGATTGTGAAAGGTGTGCTAAGAGTATTCTTGAGAGACTTAACATTAATGTCGATAGCATTGGAATTAGCAGTCTGTTCATAGTCATGATCTCCTATCGGGTTGATAATGCTATTATATCAAAGTTTTGATGAGTCTTTGGTGGAGTTTTGTATTATTGATGAGACTGAGCCACCATGGCTGTCTGTCTCACTCTCATCATTTAGAAAAATACCTTAATGTAATTACATTAGGTTCTTATTTAAATTGACGATTTATTTTTTAAGCAGCATGCTTTGAAAAAGACAGGAATTGATACAATTTTCAGATAGAGAACACTGACAGTTAGCCGTCTGGAAACTATCTCGTTTTGAATTTTAATGCTGAATTTTTGGCTTGCTTTTTGTCATAGATTATTGACAGCCCCTTGAAGCTCGGGACTAATTGCCCTATAATAGTAGATGTTGGAATGGAGGACAAGGTGAATAAGCAATCGTATAGCTACTGGGCAACCCTGCTATTTCTAGTGAGCCTGTTAGGAATCATGCTGTACCAGCATGGTGCTATTAAGAAGGATTTAGGCCGAACAGCTAGGTCTGAGAAAATTTTTAGTAAAAAACAAGGATCTGTTGTTGCCGCTAAGCAGCAGGATACTTGGCTTTACTATCCTTGTAATGATAAAGGAAAAGCCTATGCTGGATTAAAAGAAACGATGAACAAGGCAGCTAAAACGGCTAAGGATGGCGATTATCAATTTATCGGTATGGCTTGTTCGGATTCTGCTTTGAGAGGTGTTCAGCGGGCCAAACTCTATGAACACCCTTACTACAAGCGGGGAGCATCGTTGCGCAAAGGAAAAAGCAAGACGCTTAAGACCTTTTTACTCAAGTCGGATCATACCGTTTTGAAACTGACAGATCTGCTGTCACGAACGACCAATTTAAGGGCAGCCTTATTGCCTAAAATTGAAGCAGCGCTTAAGGTCCAAGGGATCAGTAAGAAGCAGAAGGCTAAGGTCTTGACGGTCTTTAAAAAGGAGAAGTTATCACAGATCACTTTTAGCTATAGCCAGTCGCAATTGGTCTTATCTATCGGCGGTCAAAAAGTTATGATTGCTGTTATTAGTCTCTATGATATTCTCAATCCTAACTATTTGAAGGATAGTGACTTGCAGGCCTACCAATCCTATAAGCATGGGGCTGGTTTACAGGAGAAGATGTCAGGACATGTGGTTGCTTTGACCTTCGATGATGGTCCTAATCCTGTTACGACGCCAAAGGTTCTTAAAACTTTGAAAAAGTACAAGGCAAAGGCTACCTTCTTTGTCGTTGGGCAAAGTATTGCTGGTAATGAAAGTATCCTCAAAGAAGAGTTAAAGGCTGGTCATGACATTGGTAACCACTCTTGGAATCATCCTCAATTGAACAAACTGCCGACTAATCAAGCTTCTGCGCAGATTACCCAAACAAGCCAGGCGATTGAAAAAGCAACAGGTCAGGCACCTAAGCTTTTGCGTCCGCCCTACGGTGCTACCAACGATAAGGTGCGGAGTTTAACAAATCTCTATCAGGTACTTTGGGATGTTGATACGTTGGATTGGAAGAATCGCAACACGCAGGCTATTTTAAGTCAGGTAAAGTCACAGGTGAAGGACGGCAGCGTTATTCTGATGCACGATATTCACCCAACGACAGTTAATGCTCTGCCGGCAGTTTTGGAATACCTAAGATCACAAGGATATAAGTTTGTGACTGTCAGTGAATTGTATGGTTATGCCTGATAAAGGCTGAGATATGTTGGCTAACGGGCTCCCAATCGTTAGATTATTAGTCTAACGATTGGAGAATATGCCACAGTCTCAGTTTTTTTATGCCCTTTGAAAATCTTATGATAGGCCGTTGACTTATAATATCCAGCTCCCCCTTGTCTGCTTTCCCCCTTAAGCGGATGTGTGAAATCACGATTATTTCCTGGTCTTGTTTAGTTTAATCGTGCTTTTCTTTGGATATTAATTTTTTCTTCATCAATATCAATAAAAGCAACCACTGATAATTGCTCTTCATAAAACTCCACAGCTATTTTTAGGGTCTGGATCGGGCGGTTGACTCTAATCCTAAAATCCCCATTTCCCCTTTCTTTTTGATGGCAAGTTAGTCAACTCCTCTTGAGGGTTAGAACAATCTGGCCGGAGTCATTGTGTCTGTCAGTGCTGCTTTATGATAGGGAAGACAGTAAAAGAAGGATAATAGCTATCTTTTTTGCATATTGGAGCAGATTGTATTGTTGAAGATTCAGGGCTGAGGAAAATTATGGCGATCATCTGAAATTTGCCTCTTTTTTATGGTAAAATAAGGATATAAATTTGCTGTACTGGAGCCGCTTATGAAACTTGAAACCAATGTACGACATTTACGAGGAACAATCCGTGTTCCCGGGGATAAATCAATCAGTCATCGTTCTATTATGTTTGGTAGTTTAGCCAAAGGGATAACGACTGTTCGTGATATTTTGCGCGGTGAAGATGTTCAATCAACCATGCAAGCCTTTCGAGAGATGGGAGTTGAGATTGAGGACGATGGTAACCTCGTTACAATCCATGGTGTTGGCTTCCACGGTCTCAAGGAGCCGACAAAGCGGCTTGATATGGGGAATTCAGGCACATCCATTCGTTTAATTTCCGGTGTTTTGGCCGGTCAAGATTTTACGGCAGAATTGTACGGCGACGACAGTCTGTCCAAACGTCCTATGGATCGTGTTTCTATCCCCTTACGAGAAATGGGGGTTACGATTTCTGGACAAACTGAGCAGGACCTACCGCCCCTAAGGATCCATGGGAGTCACTCATTAAAACCGATCCGCTATCAATTACCTGTCGCTTCGGCTCAAGTCAAATCGGCCTTGATCTTTGCGGCCTTGCAGGCAGATGGCGAGTCTGTTATTATCGAAAAGGAGAAGACTCGCAACCATACTGAGGACATGATTGCTCAGTTTGGCGGTCAGCTTGAGATTAATGGCAAGGAAATTCATGTTTCCGGCGGCCAAGAGTTAACGGCTCAGACGGTTGTTGTGCCAGGCGATATCTCCAGCGCTGCTTTTTGGCTGGTGGCAGGTCTGATTACGCCCCATTCAAAAATTGTATTGGAAAATGTCGGTATTAACGAAACCCGAACTGGGATTCTTGATGTTATTAAGGCAATGGGAGGAAAAATTGCTCTCAGTTGTGTTGACCACATCGCTAAATCGGCGACAATTACAGTTGAAAGTTCAGACTTATCCGGTACAGAAATCGCAGGTGATATTATTCCTCGTTTGATTGATGAATTACCTATTATTGCACTCTTAGCAACACAGGCACAGGGACAAACCATTATTCGTGACGCAGAAGAGCTCAAGGTAAAGGAGACTGACCGTATTCAGGTTGTAGCGGATGTTCTTAATAGTATGGGAGCAGATGTTAGACCGACTGATGATGGTATGATTATCCAAGGGGAAAGTGACTTGCATGGTGCTAAAGTCAATACTTACGGTGATCATCGCATCGGTATGATGGCAGCTATTGCAGCTTTGTTAGTCAGGGATGGCAGTGTTGAGCTGGAGCGGCCAGAGGCAATCAATACCAGTTATCCTAGCTTTTTTGCTGATTTGAGAGGACTTATCAATGGCTAAAATTTTGATTGGATTTATGGGATCTGGTAAGTCGAGTGTTGCACGCTTATTGGATGCGCAGTTTTTGGATATGGATACTTTGATCACTCAAAAAATTGGGATGTCCATTGCTGAGTTTTTTGCTCTAAAGGGAGAGGAAGCTTTTCGACAAATTGAGTCCCAAACCTTGGCCGAATTGGCCAAAACAGATCAGGTCGTTTCAACGGGTGGCGGTGTTGTTGTCAGTCAAGCCAACCGGCAGGTTTTAGCGGCTAATCCAGAGACTATCTATCTTAAAGCCGATTTTGAGACCCTTTACAATCGAATTGCCAAGGATAGCGAAAATATTCGTCCGCTCTTTGTTAATAATAGTAAGGCAGATTTCAAGGCTATCTTTGATGGACGCCAGAATTGGTATGAAGAAGCGGCAACTGTGACGATTAACGTTAGTGATAAAACACCAGAAGAAGTAGCGGAGATAATTAGATGTCTGTAGGATTTTTAGGCCCCAGCGGTTCTTTTACCCATAGTGCAGCGCTCAAGGCTTTTCCTCAAGCTGATTTAGTATCTTTTGCTAATATTACGGATGTAATCAAGGCTTATGAGAACAAGCAAGTTGATTTTGCTATTATTCCAGTGGAAAACTCGATAGAGGGGTCTGTACATGAAACGCTGGACTATCTCTTCCATCAGGCAGAAATTAGGGCTGTGGCGGAATTAGTTCAGCCGATCAAGCAGCAGTTAATGGCAGCTGCTAGTGATAGAAAAATTGAGAAGATTTTTTCGCACCCGCAAGCCATTGCCCAAGGCAAGCAGTATATCCGCCAGCATTATCCTCAGGCCTTTATTGAAATGACAGCGAGTACCGCTTATGCCGCTCGTTTTATTGCTGAACATCCCGATCGTCCTTATGCCGCTATCGCTCCAAGTGTGGCTGCACAGGAGTATGGCCTTACTATCATTGCTCAGGATATTCAGGAAATTGATGAGAACTTCACTCGTTTTTGGGTATTGGGACATCAGCAACCTCAATTAAGGCTTGAGACACAGACCAGTAAGGTATCTTTGGCGTTGACTCTGCCTGATAATCTACCGGGGGCTTTGTACAAAGCTCTGTCTGTTTTTGCTTGGCGGGGAATCGATTTGACTAAGATTGAAAGCCGCCCTTTGAAGACGGTTCTGGGGGAATACTTCTTCATTGTCGATTTGGACAAGGGAGCTGAGGATCTAGTCACTTTTGCCTTGGAAGAATTGACTAGTTTGGGCATTAGCTATAAGGTCTTGGGAGACTACGCGGTTTATGTTATTTGAAGAAGGAATAAATAAGGAACAAAGAAAGAAGATATGGCAAACCACAATCTGACACATCATGAGGAGCTGCGTTATCACTATCTGATGCGCAATATTAATTATCTGTCACCTAAGGAGCAGGCTGAGTATGATTATCTAAGAAACAAGGTTGAAACTTATAATCAATACTACCGCAGTCTGCGACAGGGCTATTCAGATTCTGGTTCCTATGACTACGACGAGGAGCCTGCCAGCGCCAGTGACTGGTACCAGCAGTCTTACGGTGATAGTTATGATGACTATGATTCTGGAGCTTACGGTTATGAAGAACAAGCCTATACCGAACAAGGGCTGCCAGTCTATGATGACCGCCACTCGGCTTATCAAGGCAGACAGGCGAGGCAAAGAGAAAGTGCTGTGGCTGGTCCATCAGATAGGAAGCAGACCAGAGTACCCCATGGCCGCAGGCCTAGGAATAAGCGCATCTGGGTCAAGCGGCTTCTGGTAACGCTGGGACTTGTCTGTCTAGTCGTGATTACTGGCATGGGCTACCGTTTCTACCGAGGGATAGCCGCTGTCAATGGAAACAATGGTAAATACAGTGCCGCTGTTAAGGAAAAATTCAACGGTGAGGATGCGCCAGATGGCACTAATATCCTCATTTTAGGTAGCGATAAGCGAATAACCCAAGGAGAGTCTGATGCCAGAACAGACACAATTATGGTCGTTAATGTTGGCAATAGCGATAACAAGGTCAAAATGATTAGTTTCATGCGTGATACCCTAGTTCATATTGATGGGGTCAGTGCAGACGATTATTCTTATGACCAAAAGCTCAATGTTGCCTTCAATCTTGGAGAACAAGATGGCAACCAAGGGGCTGAATACATGCGGCAGACACTTAAGGATAACTTTGGTTTAAAGATCAAGTATTATGTGATGCTGGACTTTGAAACCTTTGCAGAAGCTATTGATACCCTCTTTCCTAAGGGGGTAAAGATTGATGCCAAATTTGCGACGGTTGATGGTCAGGAAGTTTCAGAGGTAGAGGTACCCGATGACCTCAATGCTAAGGATGGTGTTACACCCGAACAGACGATTACTGTCGGTAAGCAGAGGATGGATGGACGGACACTCCTTAACTACGCCCGTTTCCGCAAGGATGATGAGGGGGATTTTGGTCGTACCAAGCGCCAGCAGCAGGTGATGTCTGAGGTTATCAGTCAGACCAAGAATGTCTCCAAGCTCTTCTCAGGTTCAGAAGCCATTGGTAAAATTTTTGCACTAACCTCAACCAATATGCCCTACAGTTTCTTGCTTAAGAACGGCGTCCCTATTATGACCGATGCGGCTAAGGGGATTGATCAGCGTACTATGCCAGAAAATGGTGACTGGATTGATGATATTGATATGTACGGCGGTGCAGGTTTGTCTATTGATTTTGATTACTATAGAGGCGAGCTGAAGGACATGGGAATGCGCTGATGTGTTTATGATATAACGGGGCAAGGAAGAAATCTATTTTGCCGTCTTTTCCCCATAGTTCATTAAAGGCCTTGCTTTTGGGCTGGAAGATGCTAGAAAACTTAATCAGACAGCTGCGTCTTAAAAGCAGATGTATAAAGGATTAGGGGTGAGAATTTAAGACTCTTCGAGGATAAGTTCTGCCCCTTTTCTTTTGATAATAGCAGAGCAAAAACAAGAAAAGAGAAATCCATGTTAAGAAAGAATGATAGTGTAGAGGTTGAAATTGTTGATTTAACCCACGAAGGACAAGGTGTTGCTAAGGTTGATGGCTTTGTCTTTTTCGTTGAAAACGCCCTGCCTAATGAGAGAATCCGCATGCGTGTGCTCAAGGTCAAGAAGAATATTGGCTATGGGAAGGTAGAAGAATACCTGACCACATCACCTTACCGCAATCAGGACTTAGACGCGGCTTATTTGCGCACAGGTATTGCGGATTTTGGTCATTTGGCCTACAGTGAGCAGCTTAAGTTTAAAACCAAGCAGGTTATTGATAACCTCTACAAAACAGCAGGAATTTCAGATGTGAAAGTTGCTGATGCGCTTGGTATGGACAATCCTGTTGCCTATCGCAACAAGGCTCAGGTACCTGTCCGCCGTGTCAATGGTCAATTGGAAACAGGCTTTTTCCGCAAGAATTCACATGACCTCATGCCTATCGAGGATTTCTATATTCAGGATAAGAAAATTGATCAGCTGATACTCTTTGTCCGTGATCTTCTGCGCCGCTTTGACATCAAACCTTATGATGAAAAGGAGCAGACTGGTCTTATCCGCAATCTCGTTGTTCGTCGTGGACACTACACAGGTCAGATGATGCTGGTTCTCGTGACCACACGTTCAAAAGTTTTCCGCATTGAGCAGATGGTTGAGAAGATCGTTGCCGCCTTCCCAGCCGTCAAGTCCATCATCCAAAATATCAATGACAAAAATACCAACGCCATCCTTGGACCTGACTTCCGCACCCTATATGGATCAGACACCATTGAGGACACCATGCTTGGCAACCGCTATGCCATTTCCGCCCAATCTTTCTACCAGGTCAACACTGTCATGGCTGAAAAGCTCTATCAAACAGCTATTGATTTCTCAGCATTGACTCCCGATGACGTGGTGATTGACGCCTACTCCGGTATCGGAACTATTGGTCTATCCTTTGCCAAGCAAGTCAAGGCCGTTTATGGGGTTGAAGTGATTGAAAGAGCAGTCAAGGATGCTGAGAAAAATGCTGCGCTAAACGGTATTACCAATGCCCATTACGTAGCAGATTCAGCTGAAAATGCCATGGCCCAGTGGAGCAAAGAAGGCATCCAGCCAGATGTCATTCTGGTAGACCCACCGCGCAAAGGCCTAACAGAAAGCTTTATTAAAGCAAGTACTGCCATGCAGCCCAAGAAAATCACCTATATCTCCTGCAACCCAGCCACCATGGCGCGTGACATCAAGCTTTATGAAGAACTAGGCTATAAGCTTAAAAAAGTGCAACCAGTGGACTTATTTCCGAATACGCACCACGTGGAGTGTGTTTCTCTGCTCGTGAAACCTAGAATCTTTTGATAAATCGCAATAGTAAAAAGCCTTGGTTTCAAAGCTTTTTGTGATATATGGGAAGTATCAGAGTAAGAGCAGCAGTTGTGTGTCTTGGTCTGATATGTGGAATTGTTGGGTTTCTATTTCCATTAACACTTAGGGTATATATTTATTTCCAATGAGCATGGCTTTATAGGAATAAATATATACCCTCTTATATGGAAGTTCAAGAGAGGCTTGATCTAGAGAAGTCTATTGAGGGTGATGGATACAGATAGATGAATATTTGCCTTGAATTTTGAGAACCTTAGGAGTAAAATTAAGGTTGTTTATTTGAAAATTCCATGATAGAATAAATTTGAAATATTGGATCTTCTGTTATCGGGATAGGGGTTCGACTCCCCTCCTCATCATTTGCTGCTAACCGATCAGAGAACTCTACATGGGGAATTCGAAAGAAATTTGAACGTGGCATTGTTCAAGTCAATACGACCAAGTTCATGGGCTACGACAAGGATGAGAACGGTAGGTTGATCATTAATCCAGAACAAGCTGAGGTTGTTAAACACATCTATAGTCAGTTCTTAAAAGGCTACAGTCCAGAAAGCATTGCCAAGGAACTCAACACTAAAGGTATCAAGGGCTGGTCAGGAAAAGCCAACTGGTATCCAAGTAGCATTTTCAAAATGCTTCAAAACGAGAAATACAAAGGGGACGCCTTATTACAAAAGACTTTTACCGTTGATTTTCTGACTAAGAAACGAGTTCAAAATGACGGTCAGGTTAACCAATACTATGTAGAAAATAGCCATGAAGCTATTATTGACAAAGACACATGGGAATTAGTACAGTTGGAATTGACAAGGAGGAAAGACTTTCGAGAAGAACATCAACTGAAAGCTTACATCATGCAAAATGACGATAATCCTTTTACAACTAAGGTCTTCTGTGCCGAGTGTGGTGACGCCTTTGGTCGAAAGAACTGGACAACCAGCCGAGGAAAAAGGAAGGTCTGGCAGTGCAATAACCGCTATCGAGTGACAGGTGTCATGGGCTGTAGCAACAACCACATTGATGAGGAGATGCTAGAGAAGGCTTTTATGAAAGCCGTCAGCATCCTTAAATCCCATAAAGCTGATGTCCTCGATAAGCTAGACAAACTGAGCAAGGGCGACAATCTTCTGCATAAGCATTATGCTAAGTTCATGAAACAGATTCTTGACCTAGACCATTTTGATAGCACTATCATGTGCCAAGTTCTCGACAACATCACAATATCCGAAAGTGGGCAGCTTACTGTAACATTTCTTGAAGGAACAGAAGTTGACTTATAAGAGACTGCGACCGAAAGGATGCGGTTTTTTGTGTTATAATGTAAAAGTAAAATTTAGGAGGAACAGTATCTTGAATTCTTGTATTTCTCAAGAGATTTTATCTGAGATGTTTGATGAAGCAATTTTGAGTGATATGTGCCAAAAGGTAGGCTGTCCATCTTTGAATAGTTTGGATGATATTGCAGATTACAATTTCTGTGGTTCTACTTGTTTATGTTATAATGTAATCGTGTTCGATATATGTTAGCTATGTCTATTAAAGATATATTGCTAATATATTGGCATGGGAACAAAGTAGATTAATTTATTTTTGAAAGGGAATGTGTATGCGGGTTAACATAGTAGAAAAAGGGCCAAATACATTTTATGGCATTCCTAATAAAGCTACAGTAGACTCAAATTTTGAAAAATACTGGTGTCAGTATTATAATTTTGTTTCATTGGACTACTCAACCCCAATTGGGTATTCAACAAGTCCAGATGAAGATGGTACTTTTACTTATTACACTTGTATTCAAAATATCCCACAAAATAAGGAGTTATTCAAAAAAATTCATTTACCTAAGACAACATATGCAATATTTGAATTAAAAGGAGCAGTAACAAAAACTATTCCTATTGCGTGGAGATTTGCGAAGGAAAACTTTATAATTGGAAATACAGCTAGTATTGAAGTATACTCCTCTGGTAACCGTCTTGATAAGAATTATAGAATGGAACTTTGGATTCCAATTTCGGAAGTTCTTCCATCCTTTCAATAGAATAATAGTTTATGGGGAAAAATAAAGCGTGGGATTGGTGCAGCAGTCGATGGAGCAATTGACTTCTTAAAAACAGAGACTGGTCAAACTACTATGATATTAGGTGGACTTGCTGTAGCAGCTGGGATAACTCTACTTTTATCGAATTCAGAGGTAGACTTGTAAGTGACTGTGACCGAAAGGTTGCAGTATTTTTGTTGTTTCGTGGCATAATAGATGAGATCTGATATAAGTGGTATTACACCGATATCTAGTGAGGTAAGTTGATAATGGATTGTAGTTATCCAAGTTTAGACATGATTAAACCGATATTTTTGAATTCTGACATTTTCAGAGAGTTAATGTTTGTGTTTTATTATTTAATATTGTATACTCAGTCTATAATAAAAAGAGGTGATACTTATGCACTGCGTTAAAAAGTATCAGCACAGACAAATACGTGTAGCCCAGTTCAAATAGAACCGTTTTTAACATTTAATTTTGCTAGTCCAAGTGGCATTTATTTTGCTGTAAAAGGACAACGATAAAAAGTATATGAGTCATTCGCTGTATGGTGGATGGAATTATTATTGTTGTTTACAGCAATAATAATAATTCACGATAAGATAGCCTTGTCTATATGATACGGCAAAAATAAATTACTAAGAAAATAGTATATTAATTGATTATTATTTTAAACCTACAAGGAGAAATGATTATGGTAAAACAGCAGGTGTTTGAGGAGTTTTTGCATAAGATTGATGTGGTAGAACAACGAGATAGAGTTGAGAATCTTCTTTATTGGATTTTGGATGAATTTCCTGAATTAGAACCAGTTATTAAATGGAATCAACCAATGGTGACGCATAACGGAACATATATATTTGGTCTAAGTGTTAATAAACAGTCTATTGCAATTAGTCCCGAAGCAGCTACAATAAAGCATTTTTTAAATGATATTGAAAAAATAGGTTATAGTCATACTGATAATATTATTCGCATAAAATGGAACGAATCGATTGATTATGATTTAATAAAAAATATGATTGTGTTTCAAATGGAAGAAAAATCTGGATTTGATCGATTTTGGAGATAGATGTTGGAATTGTTTGATCGCTAAAGTATTAAATATAGAAATGTTGGGGAAATAGCGTTGAATCTTGGTGCTCATAACTACAAGGTAATGAAAAATGCTATACACTCACATATGAGCAGTGAAGAGATAGAAAACTGGAGTAGCCAAGCAATTAGTCAGTTGATAACGAATAAAGATGAGATTATTAAGAACTTAGAAATTCTGATGACGGCGTTGGATCATACTGAAGAAGTAGAAAATGAACTAGAAACTTTATCATCTCGCTTACTCAGTATTCAAGAAGAAGTAGAACAGTTAGTCAGTCAGAATGCGAAAGTTGCACAAAATCAAAGTGCTTATCAGAAAAAGTATGATGAACTGGTTGAAAAGTACCACGAACTGCAGAAAGAACACAGTGAGAAACAACTAGCCTTACACGAAAGAAAAATAAAACTAAAAGAGTTGGACAGTTTTATAGATATCCTAAAACAACAAGAAAAACTAGATGTAGAATACGATGAAAAACTATTTAACACACTGGTTGATAAGCTAGTGATATATTAAGATAAAAAAGTAGAAGTACAATTTAAAAACGGACAAGTCATATCGATGTGATATGGCTTGTTTTTTATTTTAATTCATTTGAACTAAATAGAAAATATCAAAAAATAATGTGAGGGATTTTATAAGTCATGAATAATAAAGTTTTAATCCATTGATGTAGTTATTGAGTACTACTGTATCAAATTTTAAAATGTTCGAAGTCCAAATTAGTAGAATGAAATATGCATCAAACCCATATTCCTGTAAGGGGATAGAGAATACTCTTACGGAATTTTTCTAGATTAACCTTTTGAATGTGCTTGAAGATTTCGGGAAAATTTTACAATGAGATTTTTAATAGACTCTGGTAAGAAATGGTCAAAATGGATGGAGAACCTATAAAACTCCCTTGGGATAGAGTTACTCAAGGGAGTTTCTTGTTTATGTGGCCGTTTGATTTTCCTCAGTCGGAAAAATCTTATCCCAGACTATGTTTCTACCCTTCCATAGCCTTTACAACCGGATAGCTGTCTACAACTTGGATGAATTGGCTGACTTTATTGTCTGCATTAAAGGTATAAAGATGGACAAAGTCTGCTTGGAAGGATTTCTGAGATTTTTTATAAGTGCCACTGTAGCGACCGTATACCATGACCTGCTGACCATTAAAGGCATAGCGAAGCGGCTCAGCGGTATAACCAATCCACTCGGTGCCCAAACGTTTATGAACATTGTTGAGCACTGCTTCTTTGCCTACATAGGTCCCGGCATAGGGAAATCCGGCAGCTTCTGTCCAAGAGACATCATCTGCTAGATAGGTGGCAAATTCCTCTAGTTTCCCCTGTCCAGTCAGTTCGTAGGTTTTGGCTAAAATAACTTGATAATCGTGTTCTGTCATTTTCTTACCCCCATGGCATTTCTTGCATCACAACCTTGGCACTCAGTCCCAGTACGCCTTGGTTTGGTAAATTTGGAAAGGCTTGGTTCATGGCTGCCATAAAGGCTGCAGAATCTGCACTTTCTGACTCTACCTGGATAGCTTTTTCGAGGTAGGCTTTGGTAAAGCTCAAGGCAGTCTTGTCAAACTTGCTTTCTGGATTACTATGGCTTGGAATGAGGTGGTCAATATCCATTTGCTCCAAATCCTCCAGACGAGCTGCCCAAGTCTGCATTTCCTCAACTGTCTTGCTATCAGCTAAAAAGACATGAGCTTGATCAAAGGTGTCAATCCCACCAATCATCACTTTCTGGTCTTTGTCATAAAGGTTGATACGGTGACTATCACCAACCATTTCAAGGGTTACACCCTGCCAGTTGATGACATTTCCCTCAATAGCCTGTGGTAAGACCACATTGACAGGAGCATCCGTCCCAAGCTGACCTGACCAAACGGCCAATTTACCTAAGACTTTCTGAACGATGTGTTCTTGAGTTTCCTTGGTCGCTCGGATAATCGCCTCAGGAAAGGCTGCCTTAATCACCTCTGCTCCAAAGTAATAATCTGGGTCACCGTGAATGAGAAAGACCTCATCAAGTTCCAACTGATTGGCTTTCAAATAAGCCACGATTTCTAGGGCACTAGTCTTTGTGAAGGTTGTATTGATTAAAAAGGCATGCCCATCTTTCTCAAGCAAACTTGCTGTCACTAAGAAGCTTTGGTCATTGGTTGTGAAAGTTGTGATGGTGTAATTTGCAGTATTGATTTGTTTCATTTTAGTTCTCCATATCTAATAAGGTTTGGTATTGTTGCTCAAGGTCACTAGCTGTCATGGCTTGCCCTCTGAAATCATAGTATTTGTCACCGATTTGAGCGATGACCGTCGGATAGCTTTGGATGCCCATGGCTCTCGCCTTTTGGAAATCTAACTGGGCATGCTGACCGTTCTCTAATGCAAGGGTGAGTTGCTCTTCTAGTTTTTCATCTAAGTCGAAAGCCTTTAAAATGGGAAGATAGGTAGCAACCTCACTTAAGCTCTTGCCATTTTCAAAAAAGGCTTTTTGCATAGCGAAAGCTAGCTCTGACTGGCGAGAGACTGGCACGTGCTCACGCAATAGGGCAAAAGCTGCTGCTGGACCAGTTGAATCCAGCGACATGCTGCCTTCAGAAAGAGCAAGCTGATAGCCCTCGCCAAAGGTCACAGGATACAGGCTTTCAATCTTGGCATTTCCTGACTCAAAAAAGCCATACTCTCCAATAGCTCTGCTATTGTCACCAAGAAATAGTCCACCGGAAATCGTCTCTAGCTCAAGCTCAGGATGCTGGGCATGGAAATCCGTAAAGATACTGTTAAAACCATAGCACCAACCACAGTAGGCATCCCAGATATAATAAAGTTTCATTGTCGTCCTCCTCTCTTGTTTATGCTCTTATTATACAAGATACAATATTTTTGAAAAGTAGGTTTTTTTCGAATAGATACTATCTTTTTAGATAGAATTGTATAGTTACGGGCTAAAATAAAATGATATTTTTTTGCGATACTCTATTTTTTAGACATACTTTACATTTTGATAGTACATCTGCTATACTAGACTACAATAGAAAGGTGAATCATGGCAACATTTACAAAACATACTATTCCCGATTGTCCTTATGTGACCACTCAGAAAGTTCTTTCAGGCAAGTGGGCTATTATTATCTTACATTTATTGGAAGATGGCGACGTGCGATTCAACGAAATCCACCGTCAGATTGAGGGCATTTCACAAGCAACCTTAACCAAGCAACTGCGTCAATTAGAGGAAGACGGACTGATCACACGCAAAGTCTATCCACAAGTCCCACCTAAGGTCGAGTATAACCTGAGTGACCTTGGGAAAGAATTTACCAGCGTCCTTGATCAAATCAATATCTTTGGACAAAAGTACATCGAGTTCGTCAAAGAAAAAGAAAACTAGGTTCCAATTTTGACCACTCCTAAAGTTAGACAATAATATCTAATATAGGGATAGGTTCCATTTGGACCTAGTTTTTTCTATATATCTTTGTTTTCAGGAAAGTCAAGATCTGATTGATAAACTGCAATATGATCGTAGGCGATCTGTTTCCAGCCATCTGGGATACTTCTATTTTAGCATGTAGAGTTTTATACTAACTTTACATTCCAATACAAGAATGAAGCATGCATACATCAAATACTTTCGTTTAAAAGTGTAATCCTAAATTTAACCACTTCGTTTCGTTTTATAGTATAGGTAATTCCTATCACCACATGTCGAGGTAGTTGGTTTGCTCGTAAAATCCTAGAAACCTTTGAACGAAAGGGATAATGAAAAGCCTTGATTGCAAGGCTTTTTGTATTGGAGTGGGGAAGTATCAGAGTGAGAAAATTTTTGGAATGAGTAGAAGTGATCGCTAGAAACGATCAAAATCTATTTCCATTTACCCTGTGGGTACGTGTTTGTTTCCATTGACAAGGAGTTTCAGGGAATAGAAACGTACCCACTTTATAGGAGGTCATGGTGACCAGTTATTATCTGTTCATATGGAAGCCATCAACCACTGGACACTTCCATGTTCAGAGTTAGCTTGTTTTGCGACAGAAAAAGGCTTTGCCAATCAATTGACTATTCCAGAAGGTGGGGAAAGTTTTATCTTTTTACTGCGTCTAAAAAATAAATTCAAAAACAATTCCTTTAGAAGTTTCACTCTAAGGGGATTGTTTAGTTCAGTTTTTCTCGAATAGTTGAAAGTAGCGGTGCTAGGCGCTGCTTGTCTTCAATCAGATAATTGGCATAGATGGGAACAGTGGCAACCTCGTCAGTGATTTTTAGGGCAATTCTACGGTCGAAATTGTCGATTTCCTCACTGCGTAATTTGTTGGTTAGGTTGGTTGTAAAGACAGGGAAGTTGGCATATCGATTGATTTCTTCAAAGCTATCGTCATTCTGTTGGTAGAGGAATTTTGCACGAGGAATGTGTTTCTCGATAATCTCTTGCCATACCCCTATGTCACTTAGTACCAAGAAGCTCTGCCCAGCCAAATTGTTAAAGCTTGTCTCACTTTTATCGGCGGTTGTCGTCATGGCGTCCAAATTGACATAGAGATATTCATCTGTCAGGTAAAGCGACTCTACTTGGTCGGAGTAGAGCTCTTGATCGGAGAGGATAAGTGTTGCTTTACGATTGAACAATTGCTGTATGATATCAGACGTTTTTAGCAAGCCTAGTAATAATGTGGCATTTTTAATTACCTCAGTTTGCAAAACCAGGCGTGGTCCGGGTAGTGTAAAGCCGATCTGAATACTTTGGTGGTGGCGATCGAAATTTTGAACAGTCTGGATGAAGTTGTCTTGGGCTTTCAGAAGCTTGGCTGCTTCTTTGGCTGCCAGTTGGCCTGTTTCGGTCAGGCTGATGCGGTTGGGCTTGCGGTCAAAGAGGGCGACACCTAGGTCATCTTCCAACTTTTGCATGCCGCGCGTGACGGTAGGTTGGGTCACCATGAGGTGCTCTGCTGTGGCGGCCAGCGTCCCGTACTTAGCAAAAGCCACCAATTCTTCTAAGAGGTAATTGTCAATCATAATAGCTCCTTTCTTAAGTATACGTTAATAGTATACTATCATACCTAACTAGCAATTTTCAAGTCGTTTAAAGCAGGTTATACTAATATCATCAAGAAAACAAGTGAGGTAAACATGATGACAAACACAGTTACAGTAACCCTTAACAACGGCGTAAAAATGCCAGCAGTTGGCTTTGGTGTTTTCCAGATTCAAGATGCCGATACGACCCAACAAGTGGTAGAAGAAGCCATCAAGACAGGCTACCGCCTTATTGATACGGCTGAAGCCTATGGTAATGAAGAAGCAGTCGGAAAAGCCATTAAAGCCTCTGGTGTGCCACGTGAGGAGCTCTTTATTACGACCAAAGCCTTTATCCAGCATATGAGCTACGAGGGGGCTAAGGAAGCCTTCGCTGAATCTTTGAAAAAATTGGATTTGGATTATATTGACCTTTATCTCTTACATCAGCCTGTCGGTGATACTTTTGGGGCCTGGCGTGCTTTGGAAGAACTTTACAAGGCAGGAAAAATCCGTGCTATTGGCGTTTCAAATTTCAAAAATGACCAGATTGCTAACTTGTCACTTTTTAATGAGGTCATTCCAGCTGTCAATCAAGTAGAAGTCCATGTTTTTCACCAAAAACAAGCTGACCAAGACTATCTCGCTTCAAAAGGCATTCAAATGGAGAGCTGGGGTGCTTTTGCAGAAGGTAAAAATGATGTCTTCAACAATCCTGTCTTGAAAGCTATTGCAGACAAGTACGGAAAGACAACCGCCCAGGTCATGTTGCGTTGGCAGTTGCAACGTGGTATCGTAAGCCTGTCTAAATCAGCTAATCCAGAACGTGTTCGTCAAAACTTTGCAATCTTTGATTTTGAATTGTCGGATGACGATATGGCACAAATTGCCACTCTCAACACTGATACTACTGTCTTTGCCGACCACCACGACGCTACAACCGTTGAACTCTTGGCTGGATTTGTGGGGAAAAGCTTCTAAACTATATCATCTTGAATAAAAAGCAAAAAAGTTGGTTTTGGCAGACTGACTTATTGAGATTTTCACAATAGAAAGGACAACAATATGAAATACACACGATTAGGTAACACAGGCTTGATGGTCTCAAAGATCTGTTTAGGCTGTATGAGTTTTGGTGATGCGAGCTAAGGCTTTCAGTCAGGTTGGCTCTTGGATGAAGACAAGTCTCGAGTTATTATAAAGAAAGCCTTAGATACTGGTATCAATTTCTTCGATACTACAAATATCTATGGACTTGGTTCCAGCGAAGAATATCTGGGTCGAGCTATTCGAGATTTTGCCAAGCGAGAGGAAGTGGTCATTGCGACCAAGGTATTCTTTGGCGATAGTGCATTTGGCGATGGGCAAACGCCTGCTCCAAATACAGTAGGATTATCACGCAAGGCTATTTTTCATCAGGTTGAAGCCAGTCTCAAACGTTTGGGGACAGACTACATTGATATTCTCTATATTCACCGTTGGGATTATAATCCCCCAATTGAAGAAACCATGTCCGCGCTGAATGACTTAGTGCGTAGTGGTAAAGTTCATTATTTAGGAGCTTCAGCCATGTACACCCGGCAAATTCAGAAGGCACAGTATATCGCTGAGAGAAATGGCTGGACTAAATTTTCCGTCATGCAAAATCACTATAATCTCATCTATCGTGAGGACGAGCGTGAGATGATTCCTTTCTGCAAGGATTCAGGTGTTGGTTTGGCTCCCTATAGTCCGCTAGCAGCAGGTCGTCTGGTACGGGATTGGTCAGCAGATACCGCCCGCAGCAAGACCGATGAGACCAACAAGTCTAAATATGATAGTAAGAAAGAACAGGATTATCCTATCGTAGAGCAAGTTGCACATTTAGCGGAAAAATACGGAAAAACGCGTGCAAAAATAGCCCTAGCTTGGCTTTGGCAAAAAGGCGTGGATAGTCCGATTATGTGAGTAACTAAAGAGCAGTATTTAGATGATTTCCTAGGTGCATTTGGAGTAATCTTATCGGATGAAGATATGGCCTACCTCGAGGAATTGTATCAACCGCATGCCATTGTTGGTGCTTTGTAAGGTGTGGATAGTCAGAATAGCAAATAATAGAGAGCTTCGTCTCCCACAGATAGCTCAAAATTTTGTGCCAGATCAAACCGCACTAAAACATATTGACACCATCTTTTAATGCATTACGGACCGGATTGGAATACGCTAGGGACAAGTCAATGGTAGTAGTCTATTTACTAAAACATAGCGATTTGTAAAAAAACTAGAACATATTGGACAGTAAGTCAGACAGCCATTCACCTATCTAGACTGAATAGATTTTTCTGTTATAATATGTAAAGAAAAATTTAGACTAGAAAGGGATTTTATGCCTGAAAAATCTGTTCGCGTCAAGCGCGTATCTAACTATGAACTCTTTTTTGACCTGGCAATGGTCTTTGCTATTGGACAACTGACTTCAGCCATTCATTTAGAGCATATCACTTGGCTGGAAATCTTTTCATTCATCCTTGCCAGTATCACGATGTGGGTCATCTGGATCAATGAAGTTTTCTATTACGAAAAATACGGGGATTCTCGAAGGATTGATGTTTTTAGTGTCATTGCCCTCATGTTTTTCCTGGGCAATCTTGCCTTTGAACTGAACATGGATTCGAGACAATGGTTGGAAACGGGAGCATCCTATTTTAACTGGCTCTTGATTGCCTGTTATGTCGTCATCCTGATCCAGTACTATCTAAAGGGGCGACATCTAGGTTTTAATCGAGATATGAAGGTATCCATGGGTCTTCTTTGTATTTATATCCTTTCAGTTTTGCCATTTGCATTTGGTTTATTTAGTGGAAATATCTGGGTAGTTGCTATCTACTTTCTACCTCTAATACTACCTCGAGTGGCCAATCATTATTTATACAGAGGTGTAGCAACAAAGACCAACTTCCCCCATGCCTTGGAGAGGTCTCAGCTTGTGACCATACTGACCTTTGGAGAATCAGTTATCGCTATTATTAGCACCTATCCCTTGTCATCTAGTCTCTATCAAGGAGCTCTACTCTTTTTAGCAATGGCTTTCCTCTTTATATTCTATATGTCTCAGACCTTTATCGGAATAGAAGATCACCAAGAGGCTAATGTAACCCCCCTGTTTTACATCCATGTCTTGATTTTCCTAGGGATAAATTCCTTTACGGTTGGCTTGGAGTTTTTAGCGGATCATCACCATGCCAATCTCGGACTCTGGTTCTTTATTATCGGTGTTGTTCTCTTTTTTACTGGAACCTTAATGACGACCACTTATAACCATTCTATCTATCGTCTTCAAAGAAAACACTACTTGGTATTTGGCTTAGGAATCCTTTTGTTCGTTATCGTCGCACTGGCCATCGGCGCCCATATCTTGCCTCTTTCTATTCTGGTTATTATCCTGACACATTTTGCTAGTCGCTATTACTTCAAGATTCGCCACCATGCCCGTGAGAGAAACAGTATCCCCCACCCAGATCCAAAACTGAATTTAAGAGATTTTTCATAACGTCTACTCTGTCAGAAATGGCAGAGTTTTTATCCATTTAGAAGAATATAAAGAGATTTTCGTTCAAGGTACTAATCACGTGGAAGTGGTATCGCTGCTTGTACGAGTTGATAAACCAAGGAAGTAAAAGCAGATGTTCTGCCCATGCGATAGCTGTCGCAGAACGTAGTGATGCAGTAACAGAGAACCGCTGAATGTGTAGCTTTGCTCGTGAAAGCCAAACCTTTGGACGAAAGAGATAAAAAGCCTTGAATTCAAGGCTTTTTTGAGATTTGAACTTTTCGTCAGTGGCTGTGATTGACACTCCATGCGAACTTATCAACCGTACTGATTCGGAGCCGATTTTGACTATTTTGACTATTTTTACATAGTTTAAGCTATGGATTGGATGTCAAGTTTTGAGTTATACTCTTTGAAAATCAAAATTGTACTTTGCTGACTTCAGCTTACCATACCCAAGTACTGTCTGTACCTCGTCTAGATTGATTTTCTTTGAGTATTAATGGATTGGATGTTTTTTAGCGCTGAGTGAGCGGATTAGATGTAAAGGTTGGGAAGGCTTGAAAATAAGAATGTGTTGGTGAGTCAATCAGAATGATGGAGGTCGCTTGTTTATAGCATGAAATGCAACTAAAGCTTACAGAAGTCATACAAATATGCCGTGTTTGGTTGGTGGAAACTATGCATGCCCTCGAGTAAAATTAGTATAGAAATTATCGAAAGAGGGTGCGAAATGATAGCGATAGAAATCATTTTGATTATTATTCTGAGTATTGCCGCCATAGTTGCGATAGCCTTCGGACTTTATTGGTATCACAACACGCATTGGTATGATAAATATGAGAAAGCGTTGAAGACGTCAGGTGCAGTTGAAAAGCAAGTTACTCTTCCGAGTGGTAATGTCATCAATTATGGTGAAGTGAACAATGATAAACCTGCCCTTCTATTAATCCACGGGCAGATGAGCATCTGGGAAGACTATGCACTTGTTCTTCCTGAGCTTAGTAAAAATTGGCATATTTACGCTGTTGATGTTTATGGACACGGGGAATCATCACATGATGAAAGTCTGTATTACCTCGATGTGAATGGTGACGATCTGATCTGGTTTATCAATAATGTCATCGGCAAGCCTACCGTTGTTGCCGGACACTCCAACGGAGCAATCACGGCAGCGTATGTAGCAGCATACGGCGGTCAAAACATAGCTGGAGCAGTGCTGGAAGATCCACCAGTATTTTCTACTGATGGAGAAGGCTGGGAAGACAGCTTTGCTTACAAGGATGCGTATAAGCCTTTGCATGATTACAATGAGTCGGATAAGGCAGAGTGTTGGGAAGCTTATTACCTCCGTCACTGCTACTGGGGACAGCTATATATGTCGGATGCCATGCCGAAACTTGCTAACTATGCACAAAAGCAACATCAGAAGAACCCTAATAAGGCTGTTCAGATAGGCTTTCTACCAAGTTCGATTTGGTATGTTTTTGAATATGCCAAGCAATATGATTTTGCATACGGTGAACGCTTCTATGACCTGAGCTGGAATCACGGTTTGACACACAAAGAAATATTGTCAGCAATAGAAGTTCCCTGTGTCTATATTCATGCAAAGGAGATGGTTCACGAGAATGGAACATATCTGTGTGCAGCATCCCGCGAACAAGCCGAGAGAGCGGTGGCTTATATTGGTGAAAATTGTCAGTTGGTCGAGACTGAAGACAGTAACCATGTGATTCATACTGTTCATAGTGCTTTCTATATTGAAAAGGTAAACTCGCTGCTATCAAAATGAGGACATTATGTTAAAAACAAATCTTATTATGCTTCGTAATATACATGGCTTTTCGCAGGAAGAAATAGCGGAGAAAATAGATATCCCCGTAGGACTTATGCAAAAAGGGAGAGTGTCGAACTGTCTCGGACATCGAAAAATATAAGCATCTTGCGGATATCCAAGGTGTCATGATTGATAGGCTGATAAAAACAGAAACGATAGATAGAAAAGAGAACATTCCACCTGCGCCACAAAGAAGCAATATCTGGGACTTGGTGACAATAAATGAATGTGGACAATTTGCAATCCCCAAAAACCGATCGTGAGAGATTCGGTCTTACCAGTGGGCAAAGAAAATGAGGAGAACGATATTTGCCAATAGGTGTTTGATTTTCCATGGTTCACGAGTATCTCTAACTGTAACCAAGAAATTTAGTAGCTCACCTATAACAAAATCCTCCACTTTTATTATAACGAAGGTTAACTTATTTTTATAAAATTGTTATCTGAAAACAAAATTTTCTTCATGCGTTTGTCGTGCATTGCCTTCATTAGCAGGATGGAACCTTATGATATGTTTCGATTTCGATTATGATTTCTTACTTGAATTTCACAAGCAGTATCTGATAGAGTTGATAAAATCGACGCTGAGATTGATGCCGAGTTTAGCTTGAAGCACTAGAAGGACAAGAATGGAATTGTCCTTAATTTACAATAGTTAACATTTCGACGCTGTATCAGTTCTTTGGCGCATAGCGGCGATAATAGGAGGAACATATGGTTCCATATTGTATGGTAAGTAATGGCATTTAGCGGTATCATTTAAATGGTTCATTGGGATGACTTCTGTTCGTTTGGTTACTGACAGCATAGTCCAAATGAACTTTTTTGTATTCGTCACCAAGGGAGCGAAGAAAGTGTCTATGCTGAACGATGTATATTGGATTTTTAGTTGAAATAGGCATTAACGATATGTTATAATGTAAATACAAAATGTATATACAAGAGGTTTTGATATGACTACTACACAACCTGTTAATTTTCGTGCAGATTCTGTTTTTTATCAACAAACCAAGGATATTTTAGCAGACGAGCAAATCAGTCTTACAGATGTTTTAAATGCTGCATTAAGAAAGATTGCGACTGGTGCTGTTGATGCCAAAGAATTTGTTTCGAGTGACTTGCCAGAGTCACAGTATCAAATTGCTTTTGAAGATTTAAAGAAAGAGATTTTGTTAGGCCATCAGGATATTGCTCAAGGTAAGGTCACAGCACTTGCAGACGTAAGAAAGGAATTTGGTCTTGACTAATCGCAAACGTTACAGTGTTTCCTTATCCGATGCGGCTAAACAGGATTTGAAAGCTATTCATGAGTACATTGTTCTCAATTTTTATAGTCAACAATCTGCCGACGGTAAAATTGATTTAATTTTATCGGCTTTAGAAACTTTAGAAACCTTCCCAGAAGCTTGTCCGCGTGTGGCGAGCCGTGGCTATGGTGAATTAACTGATGACGGCAAAAGTTACCGTTATATGCCTATTGAGAATTATTTAGCTTTTTACTACATTGAGGAGCACAATGTTTATATTTCTCGTATCATGAATTCAAAGCAAAACTGGGCAAAATTATTTAATAAGTAATTAGGGAATATTTTGGTATGATAAAAAAGTGACTTTACAAGAGGTAAAGTAAGGGAGTGGGAAAGAACCCAAAAATTGAAAATTTTGGTTCTCACCACTCCCTAATTTCTAGGCGGTGACCTGAAACGATCTCTCCCCAGACCGTTTCATTCCCACCCCTGCACCAAGAGTTTATTCCAATGGACTTATTTCATAACAAACGGTGAAATATTTTGAAGGGAAATAGTCTTCTTCAAAATATTGGTGGCACCAAGTTAATTGTTAATGATGGCAAAGTAACTAAAGAGTACGCTTATCTCTATCGGTTTTCCTTTACCCTATATACCTATGTGTTCCTGTAATCCGGCTACCATGGCGCGTGATATCAAACTTTAAGAAGAACTAGGATATGAGCTGAAAAAAGTGCAGCCAGTTGATCTTTTCCTAAATACATATTACACCGAATGTGTATCTTTACTGGAACAATGCAATTAGATTGTCCGCCGTGTTTTCTTATTTTAAGGAAAGGTGCTCAAAAGATCCAGTGGAGCTTTTGACTCCCGAATACATATCATGTTGAGGTGGCACCACTGTTTGTACGAGCTGATTTATCAGCGAAGTAGTAGGAGATGATCTGCCCTGCGACAAGAGGTTAGCCCCTAGGTTGATAAGGTGCTTTGGAATATATCTGTCTGTGATTGACAAGTGCTCTCATGAGGCCAGATTGGTTAAAAGCGAACCGCTGAGTGTGTTGTCCTGATCGCGAAAGCCTAGAAATTTTTAGACCGTTTATTCAAAAATGGTTGATTGTGAAAGTACAATACAGCAGATGGTAATTTTTAATAAATAAAATGGTATAATTGCCGAGTCTATCGATTTGATGGGGAAATGTCAAATTTTGGCGAGACAGATAGGTCAGTTGACTATGGAAAATTCAGTATGATTGAGAAGGGGTCGGAATACGAATGATAAAACTTGCGTGAATGTCTGGCAGCCCATGCGTCTAATAATGGACGTCGAGCCAGATTATTGATAAACTGAAACGTGATAGTTTTACAGCTACAATAAAATTCGTCAAGGCTTCCTTGCAGATCAATAGTTAGTTCTGTCTTATCGGAAGATGGTCAGCAGAGAGTGTAATCGTAAAATAAGAGACTAAGATGGAAATAAAAAAGAAAATAAGACGTTCAAATATAGAGTTATTACGCATTGTAGCTCTGTTTATGATTATTATGTATCATATCGTCAGACACTGTATTAGAGTTCAGCTGGTATCCCCTGAAGACTTGGGGAGAGAGGCAGTAGAAATCTTTAATCAGCCTGTCTTCTATCCCCGCCTGTTAATTTTAAATGTTATTATGACCTTTGGCAGTATTGGCAATGCCTTATTTATCCTAGTTTCTGGATATTTTATGGCCAATAGAGATCCTGATACTATTCAGATTGGAAAGATTTCTAAGAAGCTGCTCTATCAACTTTTATTTGCGGCTACCTTATTGACCTGCCTTTCTCCTTGGCTGCATCACCTACGTCCAGATATATTCTCGGGGCTGCAGCGATTTATGCGAATCAATGAGCGATTTTGGTTTGTCGGTTATTATTTTGTTGTGATTCTTTTTGGGAAACTGTTCTTAAATAAGTTTCTCAAACAATTGGACTACAGACAGTATGCCAGTTTTCTCCTTGTCTTTTTAGCCCTGATAACTTTTTCTTGGACCAATCATATTATGAGATCTTTTGCGACGGGGTTAGAGGTTTTCTTGACAGGAGTCTTTCTCTATTCCTTTGCAGGGTTTGTTAGGAGGTTTGATGTCCTTTCCAGGGTACGGACCTATGTTTTATTCCTCCTTCCTATGCTAGTCTATGCCTTGGTCCTGATTTCTGGTTATAATACTGTTGTAACTAGGATTCAAACCTACATAAAAAGTGAATCTACAGAAGTCTTTCTCCAGCGTATTCCTAACTTTAATAATAGTAGTTTAGTCGTTATTATCGTTGCTATTTGTATTTTTGAGCTTTTCCGACGACTGTCGCTACCAGACAGCAGATTAATAGCCTTTTTGGGACAGTCGACCTTTATGGTCTACCTTGTCCATGACAACCGTTTCTATTATGAACTTTGGAATCTCAGAGACTGGGTAACGACTTTGGCAGCCAGTCCAACGATCTTTATTATCCAGTTGATAAAATGGACTATCTATACCTTTGCGACCGGTGTACTTGCTTATATCTTATATGCACTACTGCACCTTATCTTGAGACGAAACAAGTGGCTGTTGTTGAGATCTGAAAAGAAAATAACATAAATAAGCTATATTTTGCCATAGGCTATATTAGGGCCTGTGGTAATTTTTTAACCCCTAACAAGAGTTGCTAGTTTTTATCAGTTTATCAGTATAGTCTAAGTAGCGATGCTTCGTAGATTCATTTAATTGAACTCATTGGGTGGCTTCTATTTTTGTTATGGTGCTCCAAGTGTTTGCTAGGGGCTTTTGTTCATGTTTTTAACTTCTCCTATGATTCTAGTTTATTTTTAAGTCTAGCCCTACAGCCCTTCTTTCTAGCGTCCTATCTGCTGAAATGTTATAATACGGACTGATTGATCATTTGTTGGGCTGATTTGATTAGTCTGGCTTAGATAGTGGGGAGTAGTATGATAGAAACATTTATTTCACTAACTATTATGACCTTTATATCAGCAGTGACACCGCTTGTAGCTCGTCTGATTCCTAGACAGATTGTGCCAGAGCCTATACTCTTAATCGCTGCTGGAGCTTTTTTGGGGCCGCATGCTTTTGGTCTGATTAATTCAGATAGCGAAGCTTTAAAACTCTTATCTGATTTAGGCTGTGCCTTTCTCTTTTTACTGGCGGGTTATGAAATCGATCCCAAGGTTATCATCGGTAAAGAAGGAAAGAAAGGCTTTTCCACTTGGGTGGTAACCTTTGCGATTGGTTTAGCAGTAGCCATTATCATGCCTGATATCGCATCGGGAAAGCAAGGATTGATTGCAACAGCTTTGCTTTTTACGACTACAGCCCTTGGAACGCTTATGCCCATTCTGGAAGAGAGGGGGTTGACTGGTACTTATATTGGTAATATTATCATTGCTTATGGAACCTGGGGTGAGGTAGCGACGGTGATCGCAATGGCTATTTTGCTCTCGGCGCGCAGTACCTGGCAGACAGCAGCTATTTTAGGTGGTATGCTGCTGTTATGCATTTGGCTAGCCGCCCTAGGAAACCGCGCAGTTCAAGGTGGCGGTGCTCTTTATGAGTTTTTGAAATCTAAGGCAGATACTAATTCACAGATGACTGTACGCATTACCATTCTCTTAATGATTGTGCTTGTCGCCTTCTCAGCTATTTTTGATCTTGACATCGTTTTAGGAGCTTTTGCTGGGGGATTTGTCCTGCGTTTCGTGCTTCCTGAGGACAGTCATTTGCTGGAAAAAAAACTCAATGGTATTGCCCATGGCTTTTTGATTCCTCTGTTTTTTGTCATGTCCGGCTGTACAATTGACTTAATGGCGGTTTCTGAACGTCCTGGACTCCTCCTTGCCTTTATTTTGGCCTTGATTCTAATCCGAGCTCTACCGATTATTTTTTCTCTGTCTTTGGAGAAGGACTCAGACCGAAAATTATCCTTGCACAATCGATTTTCAGTCGCCTTTTACTGCACAACAGCCCTGCCTTTGATTGTAGGGATCACTGGAATTGCTGTTAAGGACGATTTTATGTCCAGCGAGATTGCCTCTGTTTTAATTGCTGCCGGAGCTATTACTGTTTTTCTAATGCCGTATTTAGGAGCTCTCGCTTACAGGGTTGTGGATGCTGAGCCAATCAGTGCAGTGAGAGAGATTTTCCACTCACCAAGAGAGGTCAGCGCTATTTTGCATAAACACTTTGAGCAGGAAAGAGAGTGGACTCGGCGGTATCAGGATTATGCTGCTAAGCGGATCGCTTGGGGTCTCGATTCTATTCAAAATCCTGATGAACGTAAGGAGCTGAGAGATATCCTCCTGAAAAATCGTGAAGAATTTCAGGCCTTTCGTCAAAAGCAGCTGGCGCATCAAAAAGATTTATATGCTAAGCAGGCAGAGTCCGTCAAAGAGGTCTATAAAAAGTATCATGATGGTGATGTGCCTAATGATCATTTTTTACGGTTGCTAGAAAACAAGCATTATAAACAAGATGATTAAAAGTCAGCTCTAGTCTGGTTGATAAAGGAGCTGTGATTTTTAAAGATGGCTAGGGGAATCTGGCTAGCTGTAAGTCTAAATCTAAATAACAAAGAGAGCTATGGGATTGTTCTTGACAGCCTGTAGCTCTTTTTTGTGAAAGTTCCTGCAAATCGACTCTATTTTAGTACCTCTTATCGCTTTATACTTGCTTCCAAAGAAAATCGCATAAAATTAGGTGGCAAGTTGCAGACGGCCTGAGGTTGAATAAAAAGTAATTAAGTTTTTGAATAAATTCTTGATAAGGGCCGACTGACTTTACTATCGGCGAAGACCTACACGACAAAGGCAAGGATATTTTAAAATATCCTTGCCTTTGTCGTGCCTAGCCCTAAATGCTGATTTGATGGAGGTCAACTATTATACTTAGTAGGTTATGTTGAAAATGCCAGATATTGAAAGTCAGAAAACATTATTTTTATATAAAAAACTTTCATACTACTGTTTTAAGAGGCTTTAGAACAGACTTGACTTGGAGTTAACTCTAAGGGGTATACTAAAATTAGTCTATAAAGAAAGGGTTTGTAATCATGTTAGAAAGAATTCAGTCACCCGCTGATTTAAAAGATTTAACAACTGATGAACTGCAAGCAGTCGTCGATGATGCTCGCAGGGTTCTTTTGGAAAAGCTCAGTCAACACGGCGGTCATAACGGTCCCAATCTGGGGATAGTTGAAATGACAGTAGCGATGCACTATGTTTTTAATTCGCCGATCGATAAGTTTATTTTTGACGTTTCCCACCAGACCTATGTCCATAAAATGCTGACAGGGCGCAGCCAAGCCTTTATGGATCCAGATCATTACAATGACGTTTCGGGCTATACAAATCCTAAGGAGAGTGATCATGATTTATTTACGGTCGGTCATACATCGACCTCCTTGGCTCTAGCCTCAGGTGTGGCACGGGCGCGTGACCTGAAAGATGAGACTTACAATATAGTAGCTGTTATCGGAGATGGCTCATTGTCTGGCGGTCTTGCCTACGAGGGCCTTAACCAGATTGCAACATCAGGGACCAATACCATTGTGATTGTCAATGATAATGATCAATCGATTGCTCCTAATCCCAAAGGGGGAATTTATACGGCCTTGCGCAGTTTGCGTAAAACTAAAGGCCAAGCAGCAGATAATATCTTCCGTGCACTTGGGTTTGACTATCATTATCTTGATGAAGGAAATGATGTCCAAGCCTTAATTGCTCTTTTTCAAACAGTCAAGGACGCCGATTACCCTGTTCTTCTACATGTTCATACGATGAAAGGAAAGGGATTTAAACCGGCTGAAGTCAATCGTTCGAGTTTCCATGCCGGCGGGCCATTTAGCCTAGAGACAGGGAAGTATCTGAAGCAGGTCAGTGATAGGCCAACCTACAATAGCGTCACAACAGCTTTTGTTGCTGATAAGATTGCTAAGGATCCTAGCGTCATTGTGCTCAATGCCGGAACGCCTGGTATTATTCTGTCTATGGAGCAGCGTCAGAGTGCGGGACGTCAATTTGTTGATGTGGGCATTGCTGAGGAGCAGGCAGCAACAATGGCAACGGGCCTGGCTAAGAATGGCGCTAAACCTGTCTGGGCTGTAACTTCGACCTTTTTCCAACGTACTTATGATCAGCTTTCCCACGATATGGCACTGAACAATCAGCCGGCTACAATCTTGGTGTACGGAGCTTCTTCTCAAGCTATGAATGATGAGAGCCATCTTGGTTTCTTTGATATTCCTTTCTTGTCTCACATTCCTAACATGGTTTATTTGGCTCCAACCAATAAAGAAGAACACCTAGCAATGCTGGAGTGGGCAATTGAGCAGCAAAAACACCCAGTTGCCATCCGTGTACCAGTTGGTGATGTAAAAGAGACTGGAGTGCCTGATGGAACCGATTATTCCATTTTGAATAAAAATCTAGTTACTCAAAAGGGAGAGGATGTTGCCTTATTTGGTCTTGGTAATTTCTATCATATAGCTTCTGATCTAGCGGTAGTATTGCAGGAAAAACATGGCATTAAAGCGACTCTTGTTAATCCAAGATTTGTAACGGGACTGGACAAAGCGCTCTTGAACTCCCTATCAGCAGATCATCAAGTAGTTGTCACCTTAGAAGACGGCCTGCTTGAAGGTGGCTATGGTCAGACCATCGCTAGTTATCTGGGAAATACTGATCTCAAAGTACAAAACTATGGTATTGATAAGCACTTCCATGATCGCTATAATCGTCAGGCCTTGCTGGCGCAAAATGGTATCACCCTTGATAACATTGTTGATAATATCTTGGCAGCTCTGAACTGATAAAGGCGGCTGTGCCAGTGCTTGATTGTTTTGAGGGATTGTACTATGATGTGGTTAGCTGTAGTATAGGTTTATGGCGTTGATATCAGCTCTGCTAAACTAGTTTTTTAGCTGTTATTGAGTTTTGCTATAAAAATTTTTATATCCGATAAGGAGGAGACATTATGAAAACATTGAATATTGTTAAGGGGCCGCAAGAAGTTCCTGCTATTGTTCAAGGATGTATGCGCATGCCTGATTTGAGCGATCAAGATGCCGCTCAGGTTATCAAAACAGCCTACGAAGCTGGTATCACTTTCTTTGATCATGCCACTTGTTATGGAGAAGATGGCGCTGCCGAACGCAAATTTGGTCAAGCCTTTAAGCTAACTGGTCTCAAGCGTGAAGATATCTTCTTACAATCTAAATGCGGCTTACGCTTTGAGCGCAATGAATTTGATTGAACAAAGGAAAATATTTTAACCAGCGTCGATGAAAGTTTGGAGCGCTTGCAGACGGATTACTTAGACTCCCTTTTGCTTCACAGACCAGATGTCCTCTTTGATCCTGAAGAAGTGGCTGAAGCTTTTGATGAGTTAGAGCGTACAGGCAAGGTTCGTTATTTTGGTGTCAGCAACCTGATGCCTCTGCAAATTGAATTACTTAAAAAGTATGTTAAGCAGCCTCTTGTCTTTAACCAACTGCAGCTTTCTTTGGAACAATCGCAGCTCATTGATCAGCCCCTTTACATGAACAATAAGGAAACCGAAATGTCTGTCAACCGTGATGGCGATGCGCTGGATTACTGTCGTCTGCATGATATTACCATTCAAGCTTGGTCACCGCTTCAATATGGTTTCTTTGAAGGAACTTTTGTTAATAATCCTAAGTTCCCAGAACTAAATGAAGTTTTGGAAAAATTTGCTCAGCGTGAAGGCGTTACAAAAGCAGCCATCGCTTTGGCTTGGATTTTGCGTCACCCTGCAAAGATGCAGGTCATCATTGGCAGTATGAATCCGCAGCATATTGAAGAGGCCGCTCAGGCAAGTAAGGTAACTTTGTCCCATCATGATTGGTATGAACTCTACTTAGCTTCTGGAAAATATTTACCATAAAAACTAATGAAGGCTCTGTTCGGATGAATAGAGCTTTCATTAGTTTTTTACTGGAGTGAAATAGATGACAGAAATGAATAAAGAAGGCATGAAATCTAGGTTAAGGATTATATGATTTCATGCCTTTCTTTTTCTTTAATTTTTCGTTAATACTTTCCAAGTTTTATCGCTATAAACTACTGTTTCTCAGTGTCAGTTTAGTGGCTAATCTGGTCAAGGTTGGGATGGTTTCACTATTCAGGATATGACGGTTGAGGACATCAACAGCACAGCGCCCCATGTCTTTTGTATAGACAGTAACGCTGCTGAGACTGGGAAAAACCTCTTTAGCCAGAGGGGTATCGTTAAAGGAGATGAGACTGACGCGGTTAGGTACAGAGAGATTGGCCTCTTGCAGGGCTCGTAAGGCTCCAATAGCTAAAGTATCATTGGCAATGAAGAAAGCAGCAGGGAGATTTTCTTTGAGGTCTTTAATAGCCTTTTTCATTAGCTGATAGCCTGATTGACTAGAAAATTCTCCCTTAAAAATGATTCGGTCATCAAAGATATTTTTTTCGTAGGCATAGGTTTTAAAGATTTTCAGTCTTGGATCGTTAAGCAATGCAGCGTTGTCGGCAGTTTTTTCTTGACCAGCAATCATGCCGATTTTATTGATACCTTTAGCAAGGAAGTAATCGATAACGCTGGTGACAGCATGTTCAAAATCAGTTGTCACACAGGAATGCCCAGCAGTTAAGGTGTCGCTGTCCACAAAAACAATAGCATTACTATAGGTTTCCAGTTCCTTAATTTGTGTCTGGCTGTATTTGCCAATAGCTATCAGGCCAGCGACCTCTTGGCCTAGCTGAATGGGTTCGCTTTGAAAGAAACGTAGAATATCGTAGCCCAGTTCTTGGGCCCTTTTTTCAACTCCAGTCCTGATAGCGTAGTAATAAAGGTCATTGAGTTCTTCCTCTTGGCTGTACCACTGGACGACAGCGATTTTTTGTCGAATTTTAGTAAAATTTCCGCTTTTTTGATGTCTGGTATAACCCAATTCATCGGCGACACTTAAAATGCGGTGTCTGGTTGTCTCACTAACAGAAAGGGTTTCATCACGATTGAGTACCCTAGAAACGGTAGCAGGAGAAACCTTTGCAAGCTTGGCAATATCTTTTAAAGTTGCCATTGATATCCATCCTATCTTTATTTTAGTCATAACCAGTATAGCACAAGTAATAAGATTAGTAAAAATTTAGTAAAATTATTGACGACAGCGATTTCACTGGATAAAATAAAATTAATAAAAATCGAATGGAGAAAATTTATGGATAGTAGAAGTTTAAATCAAGCTTTTGAGGAAATTTTTAAGCAGCAAGCAGATGCTACCTTCTTTTCACCCGGACGCATTAATCTAATTGGTGAACATACAGATTATAATGGAGGTCATGTCTTTCCAGCAGCTATTTCACTAGGAACCTATGGTGCTGCTCGCAAACGGTCGGATCAGACTCTGAGATTCTATTCTGCCAATTTTTCTGAGGTTGGAATTATCGAAGTTGACCTAAATCATCTGGTTTATGACTCAGCAGATGGTTGGACCAATTATCCTAAAGGGATGATTAAGTTTTTACAGGAAGCTGGACATGTGATTGACACTGGACTTGACCTTTATGTCAACGGAAATATTCCCAATGGTTCTGGCCTCTCCTCGTCTGCTTCCTTGGAATTATTAGTGGGAATTGTCGCTGAGGAACTTTACCAACTCAAGCTTGAGCGTCTTGACTTAGTCAAAGCTGGTCAAAAGACTGAAAATGATTTTATTGGTGTCAATTCTGGTATTATGGACCAGTTTGCTGTCGGGATGGGAGCTGATAAAAGGGCCATTTATCTGGATACTAACACCTTGGAATACGACCTAGTTCCGCTTGATTTAGGTGATAATCTGATTGTTATCATGAACACCAATAAACGGCGTGAATTGACTGATTCAAAATACAATGAACGCCGGTCTGAGTGCGAAAGGGCAGTAGAAGAGCTGAACAAGAAACTTGCGATCAAGACACTGGGCGAGTTAGATGCCAAAACTTTTGATGAGTATTGCTATCTTATTAAAGATGCTGACCGCATCAGGCGGGCTCGCCATGCTATCTGGGAGAATCAACGAACCCTGCAGGCTCGTAAAGCTTTGGAGTCTGGTCAATTAGCAGAATTTGGCCGCTTAATTAACGCTTCTCATGTTTCCTTAGAACATGATTATGAGGTAACCGGTCCTGAGTTGGATACCTTGGTTCATGCTGCCTGGGAACAAGAAGGCGTTCTCGGAGCTCGGATGACGGGTGCTGGATTTGGTGGTTGCGCTATCGCTCTGGTCGCCAGAGATAAGGTGGAAACTTTTACACAAGTCTTAGAAAAGATTTATACTCAAACCGTTGGTTATGCTCCTGCCTTTTATACTGCAGAGATTTCGCAAGGAGCACATGTCTTGTCGCGTAAACATTAAAGGGAATCTAGTATGACAAACTTAATAGATGCTTTTGTAGAGAAAATTATTGCTAATAGTGATTACCAAGAGATTGACAGTCTCTATCTCCACAATCGAATATTGGCTTTGGTCGGAGAAGACGGCGTCAATAAAGAGATCGGGCTGACGGATTTGATTGAACTCAAGGAAGCTTTGCTCCAGGTGGCTGTGGCGAATGGAAAGGTGGGAACTTTAGCAGAAGAAAAGGACTGTCTGGGAGCAGAATTGATGAATTTTATCACCCCGGCTCCTAGTAAGGTCAATCAAGACTTCTGGCAGACCTATGGCGACTCTCCGATGCAAGCCATTGCTGATTTTTACCGACTAAGCAAGGCTAATGACTATATTAAGGTAGCAGCTATCGCTAAAAATATTGCCTATCAAGTGCCTTCGGCTTACGGTGATATTGAAATTACCATTAATTTATCCAAACCTGAAAAAGACCCCAAGGCAATTGCTGCAGCTAAGAAAGTTAAGGCGTCCTCCTATCCCAAGTGCCAACTTTGTATGGAAAATGAGGGATATCAGGGTCGGATTGACTATCCAGCCAGAGCCAATCATCGCATTATTCACCTAGATTTGTTAGGACAGGAATGGGGCTTTCAATATTCGCCCTATGCTTATTTCAATGAACATTGTATCTTTTTAGATCGCCAGCATATCCCTATGCAGATCACAAGAAGAACTTTTGAACAACTTCTAGAGATTGTGGATAAATTTCCCGGTTATTTTGCAGGTTCGAACTCTGACCTACCTATCGTTGGGGGATCTATACTGACCCATAACCACTATCAGGGGGGACGTCATGTTTTCCCTATGGAGAAGGCAGAGCTTGATTATACTTTTTGCTTTAAAGATTTTCCTGATATTAAAGCTGGAATTGTCAAATGGCCTATGTCGGTCATTCGTTTGACGGGGAAGAATAAAAGCCGTCTTGTGGCCTTAGCAGAAGAGATTCTCCAAGCTTGGCGACACTATAGCGATCCCGAAGTGGATGTAGTAGCTTTTAGTCAAGAAGGTTCTCACCATACGGTAACTCCGATTGCCAGAAAACGCAACAGCCAGTTCGAGTTGGATATAGTTCTCCGCGATAACCATACATCAGATCAGTATCCAGATGGTGTCTACCATCCTCATGCCGATGTTCAGCATATCAAAAAGGAAAACATTGGCCTAATTGAGGTCATGGGGTTGGCTATTCTCCCACCTCGTCTAAAAGAGGAATTGGTTGAGGTTGAAAACTATCTGATAAATCAGTATAATGAGATTGCTGACTATCACAAGACTTGGGCGGATGAGTTAAAAAGCTCTGTCAATGTTAGCGTTGGTAATGTGCATCAGGTCGTGCAGCATGCCGTTGGCCAAGTTTTTGTTCGTGTGCTGGAAGATGCGGGTGTCTATAAACGAAATTCAGATGGTCAACTGGCATTTAGACGCTTCCTTGAAACCATTGGCATAGACTAAGCAAATGAATCAAATGATGAAAGGGAGGGCTTAAGCCCTAGTGTATCTTGTAAAATGGCAATTTTAGTTCTTGGAGGAGCTGGTTATATCGGCTCTCACATGGTGGATTACCTAGTCCAAAAAGGGCAGGAAGAGGTTGTAGTGGTGGACAGCCTAGTGACAGGTCACCGGGCTGCTGTCCATCCATCTGCCAAGTTTTACCAAGGAGATCTAGCAGATCAAAATTTCATGCGGCGGGTCTTCAGGGAGCATCCTGACCTTAATGCCGTTATTCATTTTGCGGCTTTTTCTCTGGTGGCTGAGTCTATGGAGAATCCCCTTAAGTATTTCGATAACAATACAGCCGGGATGATTAAACTTTTAGAAGTCATGCATGAATTTGACATCAAGCACATCGTTTTCTCGTCAACCGCAGCAACTTATGGCATTCCAGAAGAAATTCCTATCAAGGAAACAACGCCACAAAGACCTATCAATCCTTATGGCGAAAGTAAGTTGATGATGGAGACCATTATGAAATGGTCCGATCAGGCTTATGGGATTAAGTTCGTGCCTTTGCGATATTTCAACGTTGCTGGGGCTAAGCCAGACGGCTCTATCGGTGAAGACCATGGACCTGAAACCCATCTGCTGCCCATCATTCTTCAAGTGGCTCAAGGGGTGCGGGAAAAAATCATGATTTTTGGGGATGACTATGATACTCCTGATGGCACTAATGTGCGTGACTACGTTCATCCTTTTGACTTAGCATCGGCCCACTTACTCGCCCTAAATTATTTGCGTCAGGGAAATCCATCTACCGCCTTCAATCTAGGTTCGGCGACAGGCTTTTCTAACCTGCAAATTTTAGAAGCTGCCCGCAAGGTCACAGGTAAGGAAATTCCAGCTGAAAAGACTGACCGCCGGCTAGGAGATCCTGATACTTTGGTTGCAGATTCGACCAAGGCCAGAGAGGTTCTCGGCTGGGCACCTGAATTTGATAATATTGAAAAAATTATCCAAACTGCTTGGGCTTGGCATTCCAGTCACCCAAAGGGTTATGACGATAGAAATGCATGAAACGGTAAAAACTCCTAGTCTGGCTATACGTTAGCGACTAGGAGTTTTTTGTAATTTTATTCTAAAAATTCATAAAGAAATTTACTAGGAAACTCGCGGACTTCAAGTAGTCAACTACTGTTTTTAAACTGGAAAGGTGTAAAGTTTTTTTAATTCACTCTTTAGGAGGATTAACTAATTTTTTCAATTGCTCCTTGCGGAAGCAGCTGGGATTTTTCTTGAAGTATTTTTTAAAGACTTTGCTAAAAGCTAAAACATCGGTGAAGCCAACAGAATGAGCAATCTCTGTTATGGTTAAGTTCGTCTTTTTTAGTAGGCTAGCTCCTTTTTCCATACGTACTTTTAGTAAATATTTTTTGATGGAATAGCCAGTTCGTTCTTTAAAGATTTTGTAGAGATAGCTCCGATTGAGATTCAATTTTTTGGCTATTTCAGAAACTTTCAGCGGTTGATCATACTGGCTGTGGATAATTTTCAAAACCTGCCGATTATAATTTTCAATCTGTTGACCGTCATCTTGGTTAATTGGGGGAAACTCTTCCAACAGGCTGGCCAACAATTGGTAGAGCTGAGCCAAAAGCCGTAATTCATTGATCGTTGTTAAAGAACGATCATCGCTATCAAAAAGTTCCAATAATTGTTTCAGGATAGCCGAATCTAATGAAGAGTGGGCATAGTAGTCGGTCATGAGGGACGTTTGTTGGAGGAGGGAGTCTGCTCTAGATCCACTAAAGCCTATCCAAAGGTAAGTCCAAGGCTCTTTTCTATCAGCTTGGTAAAAGCTAACATGATTTTTGGGTAACAAAAATAAGTCTCCCGTTCCTAGAGATACAGATTTTCCGTCTACCCGAAGGTTTCCCTGACCGCTAATGATAAAATGTAGGACATAGTTATCACGGGTACTCGGTCCAAAAGAATAGCCAGAATCACAAGCTTCAGCACCATAGTGGTCAATATTGAGGTCAATGTGGTTGCTGTCAAATTCATTGTAGGTATTTAAAACATTCATTTTAGCCCTCCTTGTCTTTAGGCAACATTATACCATATAAAGGAAACATAGGACTATATAATAAAGCGCTTACAACGATTATAATAGAGAAGTAAACGAGTAGATTACTTAGAAAGGGTATGTCTATGGGAATTAAGATTGAAGGTAATCTATTTTATATAGAAGCGCAGACCTCTTCAATGATTATTGAACAAAAGAATTCTGATTTACTGTTAAGGCATCTGGGAAGGAAAATCTCCCAATATCATTTTTCTAATAGGGTTCATGAACGCGATCATGCTTTTTCTGGAAATCCCGATCCAAACGTCAGAACCTATAGCTATGACACGCAGCGACAGATTCTAGGGACTCACGGTTTTGGTGATTTTAGGCAGCCAGCCTTAGTCCTGCAGCATGGTAATAATGCTTTGAATCAGTTCAAATTTACCGAGGCTAGGGTCATAGAAGGCGTAGTGGTGGCCAGTGGCTTACCGAACCCGTATTCAGCTGAGGGGGCTGAAACCTTGGAATTAAGCTTGGTTGATGACCTTTCCCAAACAAGGGTCAAACTTTACTATACAACTTATTCTGGGCGAGACACCTTATCGACTTTTATTCGGATTGAAAATTTTTCTAAAGAAAAAGTTATCCTTCACCGTATCTTATCGACCATGTGTGATTTGCCAGCTGCTCCTTATGATGTAATCAGTCTCCAAGGAGCCTATGCCAGAGAAAAAACAGTTCGAAGGCAAGCGGTTGAACAGGGAACTTTTTCCATCAGTTCCAATCGGGGGGCTTCTGGCCATTCGCAGACACCTGCTCTAATTTTGTGTGAACAAGAAGCTAATGACTATTATGGTGAATCTTTAGCCTTGCAACTCCTCTATAGTGGGAATTTCCAAGCTTTTGTTCAGCAGAATCAGCTCAATGAAATCCGTTTGGGAATAGGTATCAATGATGAGAATTTTGCTTGGGAACTAAAGCCAGGCGAGACTTTTGATACTCCTGTAGCCCTGATTAGCTATAGCGATCAAGGATTGACAGCTCTTAGCCAAGAGAGCCAGTCCTTTGTTCAATCCCACATCATTCCCCAGCAATTTGCAGATGTTGAACGTCCTATTCTCATCAATAACTGGGAGGCAACCTATTTTGATTTTCAAAAAGACAAATTGCTTCAGTTAGCAGATGAGGCCAGTCAGTTAGGGATGGAGCTTTTCGTACTAGATGATGGTTGGTTCGGCCATCGTTTTGATGATAATCGGGCTCTGGGTGACTGGTGGGTAAATGAAGAAAAATTGGGGGGCAGCTTAAACCAGTTGATTGCTGATATCCATGCCAAAGGCTTGAGATTTGGCCTCTGGGTTGAACCTGAGATGATTTCCGAAGATAGTAATCTTTATAGGAAGTATCCCGACTGGGTCATTCAGGCAGCTGGACGCAGCCACACCTATTCTCGCAACCAGCTTGTTCTAAACTTTGCAAACCCTGAAGTAGTAGAGTATATTAAGCTAACTTTTGATGATATCTTGCGTCGGCATGCCATCGACTATATCAAGTGGGATTACAACCGTAATATCACCAATGTTGGTAATGGTGATACCTATCTGGAGACACAAATGCAATCCCATGCTTACATATTGGGACTGTACGAGGTTATTGATTATCTGACAAAGAAGCACCCGCAAGTTCTTTTTGAGAGCTGCTCGGGCGGTGGTGGCCGTAATGACCTTGGAATGATGCGATATTTCCCACAAGTTTGGGCTAGCGATAATACAGATGCTATTTCTCGCCTGTCTATTCAGTATGGATCTTCTTATCTTTACCCAACAATCTCTATGGGAGCTCATGTGTCAGCTGTTCCCAATCACCAGATGGGAAGGGTTACACCGCTTAAAACACGAGGCCATGTCGCTATGATGGGTAATCTCGGCTATGAGTTGGATTTAACCAAGCTTTCTGACTTAGAAAAGGAAGAAATTGCTAATCAAGTTAAGCGATATAAGGCTATCCGTCCAACCGTTCAAAAAGGGAGGTTTTACCGCCTTCTTAATCCAAGCAGAGGGGCTAATGAGATGGCTGTCCAGTTTAATGATGACAAGCAGGTGGTTCTTACTTATGTCCGCATTTTGTCCACGATTGAGACCATGGAAACAACCCTCAAGCTAAAGGGATTGGATCCGGACGCAACTTATAAATTGGTAGATGAGGATAAGTCTTATTCGGGTGCTGAACTTATGTATGCTGGTTTGACCATGGTTCTTCCTCAAGGCGACTACCTCAGTAAGCAACTTTATTTTGTAAAAGAAACTTAGACAGACTTAATCGCCTGTCTTCTAGCCCTAATAGAATTTTGGAAGAATGGAGGCTAATTGATGAAATGGTTTAACCAAGTAAAATTCATTCTAGGCTTAGGAATGGTAGTATTGGCGGCTGTATTTTTAACGGCCTGTCACAAGGATTCCTCGCCTAGTGGAAAAGTAACGATTGAATATTTCAATCAGAAAAAGGAAATGTCCAAGACCTTGAAGGCAATTGCCAAGGATTTTGAAAAGGAGAATCCTAAGATTCATGTCAAGGTTGTCGATGTACCCAATCCTGGTGATGTCTTAAAATCACGGATGCTCTCAGGTGACGTCCCCGATGTCATTAATATCTACCCACAAAATGTTGATTTCCAAGAGTGGGCAAAGGCGGGTTATTTTGAAGATATGACCCATAAGTCCTATGTTAATAATATTAAAAATAACTATGCCCAGAAGTATGCTATCAAGAAAAAAGTTTACAATGTTCCTCTCTCCGCTAATGTTTATGGTATCTACTATAATAAGACAGCCTTTGCCAAACTTGGTTTAAAGGTGCCAGAAACTTGGAATGAATTTGAAAGCTTAGTTGATGCCATCATCAAAAACAAGCAAACACCATTTGCCATCGCTGGTTCTGAAGGTTGGACGCTTAATGGGTATAATCAACTGGCCTTTGCAACCTCAGCGGGTAGCAGAAAAGTAGTCAATGATTATCTGCGTTTTTCAAAACCTGATTCGATTAAAGCTAGTGATCCTTTGATGAAAAAGGATATTGAACGCCTCGACCTTCTGCGTAAAAAAGGGGCTCTCCAAACCAATTGGCAAGGTGCCAGCTACAATGATGCCTTAGTTAGCTTCGCTAAAGGAGATGCCTTAATGACGCCAAATGGTTCTTGGGCCTTGACCGTTATTAAACAGCAGGATCCGAATTTTGAAATTGGTACCTTTGCATTTCCAGGTGAAAAGAAAGGAGATTCTCTAACTATCGGCGCAGGTGACTTGGCTCTTTCTATCTCCTCTAAAAGTAAGCATAAGAGTGCAGCTAATAAGTTTGTGGCCTATATGACAACAGCTAAGGCTATGCAGAAATACTATGACATTGATGGCTCGCCAATTGCGGTTAAGGGTGTCAAAGAAAAATCTGATTCCGAGTTAGCCAATCTTAATAAGTTAGCCTTCACCAATCGTCACTTGGTTTGGTTAGCTCAAGATTGGACCAGCGAGAACGATTTCTTCACCTTGACCAGCAACTATCTGACAACTGGTAATAAGCAAGGTTATGCCGATGATTTGAATGCCTTCTTTAATCCCATGAAGGCGACGGAATAGGAGGAAAGTCATGCAGTTTAGAAAATTTTTCAACAAATATTGGGGCTGGTCATTTCTGATTATTCCTCTACTTTTACAGGCTATTTTCTTCTATCTGCCTATGATTCAGGGTGCTTTTTATAGTTTGACTGACTGGACGGGCTTAACCTACAATTTCCATTTTGTTGGTCTCAACAACTATAAGATTTTGGCCACAGACAACAAGTTTCTGTCCGCTATTGGATTCACCCTGATTCTGACTGTTTGTCTCATCGTTGGTGAGATTGCTTTGGGGATTTTCATTGCTAGGGCTCTCAATTCAAAAATCAAAGGACAGACCTTCTTTAGGGCTTGGTTCTTCTTTCCAGCAGTTCTGTCTGGGTTGACCGTTTCCTTGATTTTTAAACAAGTTTTTAATTACGGTCTGCCTGCTATCGGTTCTGCCCTGCATATTGACTTTTTGAAGGTCAGTTTATTAGGGACTAATGCAGGTGCTATTTTCTCCGTTATCTTTGTCCTCTTATGGCAAGGATTAGCCATGCCAATTATTATTTTTCTATCGGGTCTGCAAAGTATTCCATCTGAAATTATTGAAGCAGCTGAAATTGATGGAGCAAGCAGTCGCCAGATTTTTTGGAGTGTAGAGTTGCCCTACCTCCTTCCAAGCATCTCGATTGTCTTTATTATGGCTCTGAAAGCAGGGCTAACTGCCTTTGACCAAATTTTTGCCCTGACTGGTGGTGGACCAAATGACTCTACGACATCTCTAGGACTCTTGGTCTATAACTATGCCTTTAAGAATAATTCTTATGGCTATGCCAATGCTATTGCTCTTGTTCTCTTTGTCATTATCGGTATCATTTCTATTTTGCAAATTAGACTGTCTAAAAAGTTTGAAATTTAAGAGGAGGTCTATGAAAATGAAAAAACATAAAACTCTTGATAATTTTTGGAACTATGTCCTTCTCAGCGCTGGCGGTTTTCTTATTTTAATACCCTTACTGGTTACCGTTTTTAGCTCCTTTAAAACCACTAAGGATATTATGGAGAATTTTTTCTCCTGGCCAAATCCTTTTACCTTAGATAACTATCAAAGACTCTTAAATGATGGTATTGGTAGTTACTTCTGGAATTCCACCATTATCACCGTTGTTTCGGTCGCTGTTGTTATGCTCGTCATTCCAGCAGCAGCTTACTCCATTGCTCGCAATATGTCTCGTAAAAAAGCTTTTGCCGTTATGTACAGTCTTTTGATTCTTGGAATATTTGTACCTTTTCAAGTCATTATGATTCCTATTACTGTGATGATGAATCGGCTTGGTTTAGCTAATATATGGGGGTTGATTATACTCTACCTAACCTATGCTATCCCTCAGACTCTTTTTCTCTATGTTGGATATATAAAGATGAGCGTTCCAGATAGTCTGGATGAAGCGGCAGAAATTGATGGAGCAGATAGGTTCACGACTTATTTCAAAGTTATCTTTCCCATACTCAAACCTATGCATGCGACGACCCTCATTATCAATGCTCTCTGGTTCTGGAATGACTTCATGTTACCCCTCTTGATTTTGAACAAGGATTCCAAACTTTGGACCCTGCCTCTCTTCCAATACAATTATACCGGTCAGTATTTCAATGACTATGGACCAAGCTTTGCGTCCTATATTGTCGGCATTATCACTATCACCATCATCTACCTGCTCTTCCAAAAGCATATCATTTCAGGAATGAGCAATGGTGCTGTCAAATGATAACTAAAAGCTAAGTGAGTTAGAAAAGAGGTTGCGATGACACTAACAAATAAAACGATGTTAATTACCTACTCAGATAGTTTAGGTAGGAACCTAAAAGAGCTGGATGAAAATATCGGCATCTATTTTGGAGATGCAATTGGAGGCGTCCATCTCCTGCCTTTCTTCCCCTCGACAGGAGATAGGGGATTCGCTCCAGTTGATTACGATAAGGTGGATTCTGCTTTTGGTGACTGGGATGATGTCAAACGTTTAGGTACTAAATACTACCTGATGTTTGATTTTATGATTAATCATATCTCCCGTCAATCTAAGTATTATAAGGATTTTCAAGAGAAAAAAGATGCTTCTGACTATGCGGATTTATTTCTGCGCTGGGAAAAATTCTGGCCGGAAAACCGTCCAACCCAAGCAGATATTGATTTAATTTATAAACGTAAAGACAAGGCTCCTATGCAGGAGATTGTCTTCGCCGATGGAACCAAAGAACATCTCTGGAATACTTTCGGAGAAGAGCAGATTGATCTAGATGTTACTAAAGAAGTGACCATGGACTTTATCAAAAAAACCATCGAGCATCTAGCAGTCAATGGTTGTGATCTCATTCGCCTGGATGCCTTTGCCTACGCCGTGAAGAAATTGGATACTAATGATTTCTTTGTCGAACCAGAAATTTGGGATCTCCTAACCAAGGTACAGACAATCGCCAAGGAAGCAGGGGCGGATATCCTGCCGGAAATACATGAGCATTATTCTATCCAGTTCAAAATTGCTGAGCATGACTATTTCATTTATGATTTTGCCCTTCCAATGGTAACCCTCTACTCTCTTTATAGCGGTAGGGTGCAACGTTTGGCAGATTGGCTGGCTAAAAGTCCTATGAAGCAATTTACTACGCTGGATACCCATGATGGCATTGGAGTTGTAGATGTTAAAGATATCTTGACAGACGAGGAAATTGCTTACACTTCCGATCAACTCTACAAGGTTGGAGCCAACGTCAATCGCAAATATTCAACGGCAGAATATAATAACCTCGATATTTATCAAATCAACTCGACCTACTATTCAGCCCTTGGTGACGATGACAAGAAGTATTTCTTAGCTCGTCTCATTCAAGCTTTTGCACCAGGGATTCCACAAGTTTATTATGTTGGACTTTTGGCTGGGAAGAACGATCTGAAGCTCTTGGAAAAAACCAAGGAAGGTCGCAATATCAATCGTCATTATTATAGCAGTGAAGAGATTGCTCACGAAGTTGAACGGCCAGTTGTCAAAGCTTTGATCAAACTGTTTAGCTATCGCAACAACTCTCAAGCTTTCGACTTAGACGGCAGCCTTGAAACGGAAGTTCTAGACGACCACACCATCGTTATCAAGCGTTCTAATCAGGACAAGAGTGCTTTAGCTCAAGCTGTTATTAATTTGCAAGATTTAACCTATCAGGTCACTGAGAATGGTCAAACCATTACATTTGAATGAGAAGGAGTTAGCAGAAGAAGCCTATGGTAGAATTAAATTTAAACCACATTTATAAAAAATACCCTAATAGTAGTCACTATTCTGTAGAAGACTTTGACCTCTCCATCAAAGATAAGGAATTCATCGTCTTTGTCGGTCCTTCTGGCTGTGGTAAGTCGACAACCTTACGGATGGTGGCTGGCTTAGAAGATATCAGTAAGGGGGAGCTTAAAATTGATGGCAAAGTTGTCAATGATTTAGCTCCCAAGGACCGTGATATCGCCATGGTTTTTCAAAACTATGCCCTTTATCCCCATATGACAGTCTATGATAATATGGCCTTTGGTTTAAAATTACGGAAGTATTCCAAGGAAGATATTGATCAGCGGGTTAAAGAGGCCGCTCAAATTCTTGGCTTAACCGAGTTCCTTGAAAGAAAACCAGCTGACCTCTCTGGCGGTCAACGTCAACGGGTTGCTATGGGACGAGCTATCGTTCGTGATGCCAAAGTCTTCCTAATGGATGAGCCCTTGTCCAATTTGGATGCCAAATTGCGAGTTTCCATGAGAGCCGAAATTGCCAAGCTGCATCGTCGGATCGGCTCCACAACCATCTATGTTACCCATGACCAAACCGAGGCTATGACCCTAGCCGATCGGATTGTCATCATGAGTTCGACTAAGAATAAAGATGGTTCAGGAACCATTGGTCGCGTTGAGCAAATCGGGACTCCTCAAGAACTTTACAACCAACCTGCTAATAAATTCGTAGCTGGTTTTATAGGTAGTCCTGCCATGAACTTCTTTGAAGTTACAGCTAAGAAAGACTGTTTAGTTGGGGAAGCAGGTTTTGAAGTTGCTCTTCCTCAAGGTCAGGCTAAACTCTTAGAAGCTAAGGGTTATTTGGATAAAAAGCTTATTTTTGGTATTCGTCCAGAAGATATTTCCGCCAGTCATATCGCCCTTGATACCTACTCGAATGCTATTGTAAAAGCTGAAGTTCAGGTCTCCGAGTTACTGGGCGCTGAAACTATGCTTTATCTCAAACACGGAACTTATGAATTTTCATCTCAGGTTGAAGCTCGCGATTTCCATAAGCCAGGTCAAGAAGTCAAGTTAGCTTTTAATGTGGCTAAAGGACATTTTTTTGATAAAGAGACTGAAAAAGTTATCCGCTAAGCCTTTCTTATTTAATCAGTTGATAAAATAGTGGCTATAATAACCTAACTGCTCAGGAGTACCTTGAGCAGTTAGCGATAGTCATTCAATAGTAACCCCCAATCTTTTTGAGGATTTTATAATTTATTTGCCTTAAAAAGGTATAGTAACCTTTTATGAAAGTTTTTTAATAGAAGTGAGGAAGTATTATGGAAAAACATTGGTGGCATAAAGCGACTGTTTATCAGATTTATCCTAGATCTTTCATGGACTCAAATGGTGATGGTATTGGGGATCTGCAAGGTATTATAAGTAAATTGGATTATTTACAAAGGTTAGGTATCACAGCCATTTGGCTATCTCCTGTTTACCAGAGCCCCATGGATGACAATGGTTATGATATTTCAGATTATGAGAGTATAGCTGATATCTTTGGGAATATGGCCGATATGGAAGAGTTATTAACTAAAGCTCAGCAACGAGGGATCAAGATTATCATGGATTTGGTGGTTAATCATACATCTGACGAGCATGCTTGGTTTATTGAAGCTAAAGAAAATCCTAGTAGCCCAGAGCGAGACTTCTATATCTGGCGGGATCAACCGAATGATTTGCAGTCTATCTTTGGTGGCTCCGCCTGGCAATATGATGAAAAATCAGGTCAGTACTATCTCCACTTTTTCAGTAAGAAACAGCCTGATTTGAATTGGGAGAATAACCAGCTCCGCCAGAAGGTCTACGATATGATGAATTTCTGGATTAACAAGGGTATCGGTGGTTTTCGTATGGACGTTATTGACATGATTGGAAAAATTCCTGATCAGGGTATTTCGACCAACGGTCCCAAGCTTCATGATTATTTAAAAGAAATGAATCGAGCGAGCTTTGGTTACCACGATTTAATGACAGTTGGGGAAACTTGGGGAGCTAGCCCTGAAATTGCCAAACAGTATTCCAATCCCGACCATCATGAGCTTTCTATGGTTTTTCAGTTTGAGCATATTGGTCTGCAGCATAAACCTAATTCTCCTAAATGGGATTATGAAAAGGAACTCAACGTTCCAGCTCTTAAAGAAATTTTTAATAAGTGGCAGACTGAGCTTGAGCTAGACCAAGGTTGGAATTCTCTCTTTTGGAATAACCACGACCTTCCTCGGATTCTCTCCATTTGGGGTGACACCAGTACTTATCGGGAAAAATCTGCTAAAGCTCTAGCTATCCTCCTGCATTTAATGCGAGGTACCCCTTATATCTACCAAGGAGAAGAAATCGGTATGACCAATTATCCTTTTACTGACCTTGAAGAAATTAATGACATTGAATCACTCAATTTTGCGCACGAAGCTCTAGAAAAAGGACAAGATATGGCCTCTATCATGGACAAGATTAGGATGATTGGGCGGGATAATGCTAGAACTCCGATGCAGTGGGAAAGTATTAGTCAGGCAGGATTTTCAAGTGCAGCAACCACCTGGTTACCTGTGAATCCTAATTATAAAACCATCACTGTCGAAGCTGCTTTGGCAGATCTCGATTCTATTTTCTACACCTATCAGAAACTGATTCAACTTCGTAAGGATAATGATTGGCTAATTGAGGCCGATTTTGAACTTTTAGAAACAGAGGATAAAGTCTTCGCCTATAAACGTGTCTTAGGTCAAGATAGTTATCTGGTTGTCGTCAATCTATCAAATCAAGAGCAAAATTTTACTTGGTCAGGCTCCTTTGAGGAAACGATCATTACGAACACAGATATCCAAAAAGCTCTTGCTAATCAGAAGCTTCAGCCTTGGGATGCCTTCTGCCTGAAATTCAGTAGTTGATTTGAAAGTTTATGCAAACCGATTTAATAGTGATAAAGCTAGATACTAAAACCATCTTGTCTTACTATCTAGCTAAATTTTGCAGAAATATTTGAATGGAAGTGAGCTAAGAGGGTAAGACTACAGCAGCTTAAATATGACTTCTAGAGAAGAGGGTATTTAAGTTTGTCGCCTTGAAACCTTATCATATAGATACTTTTGAACGATGTCCCAGAACACTTTCGTAAACTCCTAGGGGAGGATAACAGTCGAAGAGTCAATATTATGTCTGGGACCTTGATTGGCATCGGTCACTTAGTTTATTTGTCACTACTAAAGCAGCCGGGTATAGATCATCCTATAAATGCTAACTTTATTGACTGCATTCCCCATCCCGATTCCTTCTGAATTGGCTGTATTTAAATGCTGTCTGGGCTTCTCTGCCTTATTTATCTCCAACTCTGAGTATAAAACATAGACATATACTTGACTTATACTTTTAGATATAAAACTGCCACCGAGACAAAATTTTGGTGGCAGTTTTGATTTTTTAAATTAGTCTTCTTCTCAAAAGCTAGGGTTACTAGTGAAACTGACCGACTTTGCTCAACTAAGCTACTCTTCATTGGCTTTTAAAACATGAGTTATTTTCTCATATTCGGTCTTTATATTGTCGCTTAGTTTTCCATCAGTGATGACATAATCAAAATTGCTGGTCTTATAAAAAACAAAGAAATCGTAAGAATTAAATTTCTGGTGGTCAACCAGCAGAAACTTTTCTATGGCTTTATTGAGAGCCAGCTCTTGGATGGTACCTTCTGATTCGCTGTAAGTTGCTACAGCATCTCTGTAGATGGCGTTGGCACTGATAAAAGCTTTGGAGAAGGTCAGTGAGGTAACATTGGTGCTGGCAAGGGAGCCTACAAAGGCTCCTGTAACCGGTCGATATTCGCCACCAATCAGTAAAAGATCAATATTGGAACTATCTTTTAAGATATCAAAAATGGGCAGACTGTTAGTAATAATACGCAAATTGCGATCTACTAGTTCTTGTGCTAGAAACTCCAGCGTCGTTCCAGGTCCGATAAAGATTGTTTCTCCATCTTGGATTCGCTTGGCGGTGAATGTGGCAATCTGTTTTTTTTCTGTCACTTGTACAGATTGCTTTTCTAGGTTTGTTTTTTCCTGTCGATTTAGATTATTGATACTTTGGGCACCGCCGTGGATTCTGATAAGGCGGTGCTCTTTTTCGAGTTCAGCCAGGTCGCGGCGGACAGTCATATCAGAAACTCCTAAAGCTTCCATAATATCGTTAACTGTGATGATAGTTTGTTGGGACAACTGTCCCAGTATCCAGTTTAAACGCTCTTTTTTTATCATTCATATAACTCCTGTTCATTTCTTTTGAAGCTATTATAGCATAACGAAATCTAAATATCACATTTATAAACAAAAAAGAACAAAATTATTTCGAAAAGACCTACAAAAATATCTCGTTAAAATAACTATAAAATCAATAAAGGAAGGGATTACAGAGTTGTTTTTGAAACAAACAAAAATAATCAGTTTTTTCTTGACAAAATGTTTGTAATGGTTTATCATTACCATGTAACAAACAAAAACAAACAAAGGAGAACGAAGATGGCTATTGTACTTGGTGCCGATAAGGCGGGAGAAAGACTAAAAGAGCTTATCAAGGCTTATCTGCAAGAAAAAAATTTTGATGTCCTTGATGTTAACGATGGAGCTCAAGAGGATTTTGTTGATGTAACCTTAGCAGTTGCTAGCAAGGTTAATGAAACAGATGACAATTTAGGTATAGTAATTGATGCTTACGGAGCTGGTCCCTTCATGGTAGCAACCAAAGTTAAAGGGATGATTGCAGCAGAGGTATCGGATGAGCGCTCGGCTTATATGACACGTGCTCACAATAATGCCCGCATAATTACTATGGGAGCTGAAATTGTCGGTGATGAGTTAGCTAAGAATATTGTTAAAGGTTTTGTCGAAGGCCACTACGATGGCGGCCGCCACCAAATTCGTGTGGATATGCTTAATAAGATGTGCTAAGAGAAGTAACTTGAACTGGAGGATCTAAAAATGAAAATTGCTATCGGTTGTGATCATATCGTCACAGATGAAAAAATGGCTGTCTCAGAATTTTTAAAATCAAAAGGGTATGAGGTACTTGATTTTGGAACCTATGACCATGTTCGAACCCACTATCCTATCTTTGGGAAAAAGGTCGGCGAAGCTGTTGTCAGCGGTCAAGCTGATCTTGGCGTTTGTATCTGTGGTACTGGTGTTGGTATTTCTAACGCAGCTAATAAAGTACCAGGGGTACGTTCTGCATTGGTTCGTGATATGACCTCTGCCCTTTATGCTAAAGAAGAACTTAATGCTAATATTATCAGTTTCGGTGGAAAAATTACCGGTGGTCTTCTAATGAATGATATTATTGAGGCTTTTATCAAGGCTGACTACAAAGAAACCGACGAAAATAAAAAATTGATTGCAAAAATTTCTCATCTGGAAAGCTCAAATGCTAATCAGGCTGATCCAAATTTCTTTAAAGAATTTTTGGACAAGTGGGATCGCGGAGAGTACCACGACTAATGCTTATACTCTTTAAAAATCAGAATAATGTACTGTTGACTTCACTGTAATCAGGCATTGTCCACAGACTATCACTCAGTTGGATTTTGATTTTCCTTTGGGTATTAATAAAGAATTATAGACCGTAATCTTAATCTAGAATATAAGAGGAGTAAAAATGGTATTGACAGAACAAAAACGTAAGTATATGGAGAAATTAAGCGATGATAAGGGAATCATCTCAGCTTTAGCCTTTGACCAACGCGGTGCCTTGAAACGTTTGATGGCTGAGCATCAGGATGAGGAACCTACTGTTGCGCAAATGGAAGAGTTAAAAGTCTTGGTTGCGGAAGAATTGACTCCTTATGCGTCATCAATGCTCTTGGATCCAGAGTACGGCCTGCCTGCAACGAAGGCTCTTGCGGAAAATGCAGGTCTCTTGCTGGCTTATGAAAAAACAGGTTACGATACCTCAAGTACCAAACGTTTGCCAGACTGCTTGGATGTCTGGTCCGCTAAGCGTATCAAAGAACAAGGGGCAGATGCTGTTAAGTTCTTGCTTTATTATGATGTAGACAGTTCTGATGAGCTTAATCAGCAAAAACAAGCTTATATTGAACGCGTTGGTTCTGAATGTGTGGCAGAAGATATCCCTTTCTTCTTAGAAATTTTGGCTTATGATGAAAAGATTGCCGATGCAAAGAGTCCTGAGTATGCTAAAGTTAAACCTCATAAGGTTATTGAAGCGATGAAGGTTTTCTCAGATCCACGCTTTAACATTGATGTTCTCAAGGTTGAAGTTCCTGTTAATATGAATTATGTTGAAGGTTTTGGTGATGGAGAAGTTATCTATAGCAAAGCAGAGGCGGCAGCTTTCTTTAAACAGCAGGACCAAGCAACCAATCTGCCTTATATCTATTTAAGTGCCGGTGTTTCTGCTAAATTGTTCCAAGATACGCTTGTCTTTGCCCATGATTCAGGAGCCAATTTCAATGGCGTTCTCTGCGGCCGTGCTACTTGGGCAGGCAGTGTCAAAGATTACATCGAAAAGGGAGAAGAGGCTGCTCGTGAATGGTTGCGGACAACAGGGTTCCACAATATTGATGAACTCAATAAAGTGCTGCAAGAGACAGCAACATCATGGAAAACAAAAGTTTAATGTTTTTGAAAAGGAGGAACTACCATGAACAGAGAAGAAGCAACTCTACTGGGGTTTGAAATTGTGGCTTACGCTGGGGATGCACGTTCAAAATTACTTGAAGCTCTAAATGCAGCCCAGCTGGGAGACTATTCTAAGGCTGATGAACTAGTATCAGCGGCAGAAAGCTGTATTGCCGATGCGCATAACGCTCAGACAAGTCTTTTAACGAAAGAAGCGCAAGGAGATGCTATTGAGCTAAGTGTCACATTGATGCATGGTCAAGATCATTTGATGACAACCATCTTGCTGAAAGATTTGATGAAGCACCTAATTGAACTGTATAGAAGAGGGAGTTAATTATGAACACATTGATTGCTCAGATTGAGAAAGGAAAACCTTTCTTTGAAAAGATTTCCCGGAATATCTATCTGCGTGCTATTCGTGACGGCTTTATTGCTGGTATGCCGGTTATCTTATTTTCCAGTATCTTTATCCTAATTGCCTACGTTCCAAATTCTTGGGGGTTTCATTGGAGTAAAGAGATTGAAAATCTTTTGATGACGCCCTATAACTATTCTATGGGTATTCTTGGTTTCTTTGTTGCAGGAACAACAGCCAAGGCTTTGACAGATTCTATGAATCGTCAGCTAGAAGATACCAATCAGATGAACTTTATCTCAACGATGTTGGCCTCTATGGTTGGATTTCTTATCATGGCGGCAGAACCTGCCAAAGAAGGCGGCTTCCTAAGTGCTTTTATGGGAACAAAGGGGTTGCTGACAGCTTTTATCGCAGCCTTTATCACGGTTAACATTTACAAGGTCTGTGTCAAAAATAATGTGACCATTCATATGCCTGAGGAGGTACCACCTAATATTTCCCAAGTCTTTAAAGATTTGATTCCATTCACCTTGTCAGTTGTTGTTCTTTATGCTCTTCAGCTGCTTGTTCAGCAGTTCCTGGGGGTTAATGTTGCCGAATCAATCGGAACTCTCTTAGCACCTTTGTTCTCAGCTGCGGATGGTTATGTCGGAATTACCTTTATCTTTGGAGCTTTTGCCTTCTTCTGGTTTGTCGGTATTCACGGTCCTTCTATTGTTGAACCGGCTATTGCAGCTATCACTTATGCTAATGCAGAAGTTAACCTCAACCTCCTGCGCGCTGGTGAGCATGCGGATAAGATCCTGACTTCAGGCACACAGATGTTTATCGTTACCATGGGTGGTACAGGTGCGACACTTGTTGTTCCTTTCATGTTCATGTGGTTGACTAAGTCAAAACGTAACAAGGCTATCGGACAGGCTTCTGTCGTACCTACTTTCTTTGGGGTTAATGAACCGATCTTGTTTGGTGCGCCTCTTGTCCTCAACCCAGTTTTCTTTATTCCATTCATTTTAACACCGATTGTCAATGTTTGGCTCTTTAAATTCTTTGTGGATACTTTGGGAATGAACAGTTTTACTTCCAATCTGCCTTGGGTAACACCAGCGCCTCTTGGTTTGGTTTTGGGAACGAATTTCCAAATTCTATCCTTTATCCTTGCCGCCCTTCTAATTGTGGTCGATGTTGCCATCTACTATCCATTTGTTAAGGTCTATGATGAACAGATCTTGGCAGAAGAAGCCTCAGGTCAGTCAACTTCTGATGCCCTCAAAGAAAAAGTTGCCGCTAACTTTGATACTAAAAAAGCAGATGCTATTCTTGAAAATGCCGGTGCTACAGAAGAAGCGGCAGATAGCACAATCACCGAACAAACAAATGTCTTAGTTTTATGTGCTGGTGGTGGGACCAGCGGTCTCTTAGCTAATGCTCTCAATAAGGCAGCAGCAGAATATGGAGCACCTGTTAAAGCAGCTGCTGGCAGCTACGGAGCCCACCGTGAAATTCTGCCGCAGTATCAGTTAGTTATTCTGGCACCGCAAGTGGCCTCTAACTACGATGATATGAAGGCTGAAACAGACAAACTTGGTATTAAATTAGCTAAGACTGAGGGAGCTCAATACATCAAGCTGACGCGTGATGGTCAGGGAGCTCTGGCCTTTGTGAAAGAGCAATTTAAAGATTGAGAGGTCATAAAATGACTAAAACATTACCTAAAGACTTTATCTTTGGTGGTGCAACTGCTGCTTATCAAGCAGAAGGGGTCACCAAAGGAGAAGGTAAGGGTCCTGTTGCTTGGGACAAATATCTGGAAGATAATTATTGGTACACCGCAGAACCTGCCAGCGATTTTTACCACAAATATCCTGTTGACTTGAAATTGGCCGAAGAATTTGGCGTCAATGGTATCCGCATTTCTATTGCCTGGTCGCGGATTTTTCCGACAGGCTTTGGAGACGTTAATCCTAAGGGAGTTGAGTTCTATCACAAGCTCTTTGCCGAATGCCATAAGCGTCATGTTGAACCTTTTGTGACCTTGCACCATTTTGATACGCCAGCAGCCCTCCATGCTAATGGAGACTTCCTCAATCGGGAAAATATGGATCACTTTGTTGATTACGCAGAGTTCTGTTTTAAAGAGTTTCCTGAGGTTAACTACTGGACAACCTTCAATGAAATCGGTCCCATTGGTGACGGTCAGTATCTGGTAGGAAAATTTCCGCCGGGTATTAGGTATGATTTGGCCAAGGTTTTCCAATCTCATCACAATATGATGGTCTCGCATGCTCGTGCGGTTAAACTTTTCAAAGACGGCGGTTATTCCGGTGAAATCGGTGTCGTACACGCCTTACCAACCAAGTATCCTTACGATCCGTCTAACCCAGCTGATGTGCGTGCCGCGGAGCTAGAAGATATCATCCACAATAAATTTATCCTTGATGCCACTTATCTGGGGGAGTACTCGGATAAAACCATAGAAGGAGTCAACCATATCTTAGCTGTCAACGGTGGGGAGCTGGATCTGCGCGATGACGATTTTGCAGCTCTTAAGGCTGCCAAGGACCTGAATGACTTCTTGGGCATTAATTACTATATGAGCGATTGGATGCAGGCTTTTGATGGCGAAACGGAAATTATTCATAATGGTAAAGGCGAAAAAGGCAGCTCTAAATACCAAATTAAAGGTGTCGGCCGCAGAGAAACGCCAACCCATATTCCAAAAACAGATTGGGACTGGATTATTTACCCGCAGGGTCTCTATGATCAGATCATGCGCGTGAAAAAAGATTATCCTAATTATAAAAAGATCTATATCACCGAAAATGGTCTTGGTTACAAAGATGAATTTATCGACCATACCGTTTATGATGATGCTCGCATTGACTATGTTAAGAAGCACTTGGAGGTTCTTGCGGATGCCATTGCTGATGGTGCCAATGTCAAAGGCTACTTCATCTGGTCCTTGATGGATGTTTTCTCATGGTCCAATGGCTATGAGAAACGCTATGGTCTTTTCTATGTTGATTTTGATACGCAGGAGCGCTACCCTAAAAAGAGTGCGCACTGGTATAAAAAGTTAGCTCAAACCCAACAAATTGACTAATCAGTATATCTTATTGGTTTTCTATCTTGTAACTTTCAAATATTCTCCATTTATTAATTGAAATCTCCACCTAATAATATAACCTAACCCTTTTCTCAATTTCAGAAAAGACCGTAGCCAGACAAGAGTCACAGTGTTTAATTGGGGCTCTTGTCTTGTTTTGATTGAAAATATAAGCTAAGTGAGGACCATCATGACGATTACATTAAAAAATGACGAATTGGCCGTTCAATTATCAGAGTTTGGCGCTGCTCTGACATCAATCAAGGACAAGGATGGGCTTGAATATTTATGGCAGGGGAATCCTGAATACTGGAGTTCTCAAGCTCCGGTACTCTTCCCTATCTGCGGCAGCTTACGAATGAATTGGACGGTTTACAAACCAGCAAACCGCCCGCATTTTACGGGCAGTATCCCTAGACATGGATTGGTTCGCAAGGAATACTTCACGGTGGATGAAATCTCTGATGATACTGTTACCTTTTCGATAAGGCCGACAGAAAAAATGCTGAGAGCCTATCCTTATCATTTTCATTTGAGCATTACGTACTGTTTATCAGGTAAAAGAATTCAAACGACCTATCAGGTAGCTAATGAAGAAACAGACAAAACTTTACCCTATTTTATTGGCGGTCATCCAGGCTTCAACTGTCCCCTGCTGGAAACTGACAGATATGACGATTATTATCTTGAATTTGAAGAGGAAGAAACTTGCACAATTCCGCGTTCATTTCCAGATACGGGACTGCTAGATCTCAATGACCGACTCCTCTTTTTAAATCATCAGAAAAAGCTTGACTTGGATTATCGTCTATTCTTCCGTGATGCACTGACTCTGGATCGACTTCAGTCTCGCAGTGTCACTTTATGTTCTCGTAAACATCACAAAGGCGTTCGATTAGATTTTCCGGATTTTCCTTATCTGGTGCTCTGGTCTACTGTCAACCAAAGTCCTTTCATCGCTCTTGAACCGTGGAGCGGACTATCAACATCCTTAGACGAGTCTGATTATTTTGAGGATAAGCGCAATGTTAGTTTGGTTGAACCCAAGCAAACTGATTGCAAGTCATTTAGCATTAGTATCCTTTAGAAAGCAGGTACCTATTATGTTAGAATCTTTAAAAGCTTTGCGAAATAAATCTATAGCAGCTGCTTTTGAAATAGTTTACCTGATTACTTTTAAAGATAAGTCTCATATTCCTCAAGTGACCAAGGAAATCAAATCCCTTGCCAAATGGTATATTACCAGCGGTGAGGAGTGGTACTGCCATTCCGATGAATCTCTAGAAGAGTTTAAGAAAAAATTTCTAACCCTCACGAGTCTAACTGAAGATCAGGTAATCTTTAGCCAAGACCATCTTTCCTTTTCAAAATGATAAAGGAAAATAAAAGTCAGCAAATTAATATAAAACATAAAAAACAGGTAGATTTATACCCAAAGTAGGGAAAATCTGCCTGTTTCTTTTCTTCTAATCAGGAATATACTCAATGATGTCTTCAACAGGTGCCTCAAGAGCTAAACATAAATTATCTAGGGTTTTGGTCGTAATGGCTTCACCCTTTTTCATTCTGTGGATGGTGTTAGCACTGATTCCATATTTGACAATCAATTCATATTCAGTCATTGATCTTTTAAATAAGGTCTCATAAAATGGCCGATATGAAATCACGCTTACACCTCCTAACGACTATGATAGGTGTAAGATAACACACTTATTGTGTTGACTATAGTCAACTCTTTGACTATAATTAAAACGAATTACTTTCAGCAAAGGAGTAATTCGTTTCTATTCTATCGAGATGGCCTGTTATCAAAAAAATTATAACTACTTCCGAAAATTCTCGTTTTAGATATCATAACTACTTAAGAATACTGATGGGACATCATTTTAAATGATAAAATTTTGGCTTTTAGAGTTCCCTTTGCAAATTTTGCGGATTGAGGAGTTTGGGCAGATTATGAGAGGTTAATGATCTTTTAACTTTATGTTTTTCTATAAGAAAACTACTCTTAGTTCATTTGTAAAATAACATAAGGAGGTGCTCCATGGAAACAGAGAAAAGAAATAAAAAAATATGGATAGGATTAGGTATTATAATTAGCTTGGGAATCCTAGTCTTTGGAATCATAGGAGGTAAATATTATATGGATAAAAAACGAGAAGAAGAATTATATAAGCGTGGATTTCGCCTTTTGGAAGAACAGATAGCTGTCTATATTAAAGAAAATTATTCTGGTGTTAAGAAGGTAGAATTTACAGATATAAAGGAATATGAAGATTCGTATACATTTGTAAAAATAATTATTACCGATAAGTATGGTGACCGTCAGGTAATTGATAACGGTGTTAATGGTGAATACGGAACCAGTGAAGGATTATATGCATTAGAATATGGTGTAGATGGGAAACCAATTATTTATCTAGAAGATATTGACAAGGATAAAGAGATAGACGTATCGGACTATGAGTCTTTGCCTGATAAAGCTAAGTTAAAAACTTCTGAATCTATCGATTTTAATATTGAAATGTTTAAAAAAGGAGGTTCAATAAAAGGTGTGACCAAGGATAAAAAAGGAAGCCCTGAAGTTCAAATTGTCTATAATTTAAAATATGGAGGGATATTAAAGTATGGTAATGACTGATGAACAGATTCAAGGTGTTCAAGATAAAACAAGACCCTTATTAGAGAGTGATAATCCTAAACAGCAAGCCATTGTTAATGGTGAACAACCATTAGAAATTGATGGACAACATTACATGGTGGTTAACCATACGAATAATGAGGACATCAATGGGCAGCCCAATGACAATACGCAAGCTTTGGCAGTAGCACCATGTGATAAAAATGGGCACAACATCGATTACGATAATGTGACAATTACTGTTGGTGGAACGCAACCAAGTAATCCATCCTCTTTGGGGAATGCTTTATTTCACAGCAGATTTGAGTTAACTCAACAAACTGAAGCGGTGGACAATTTTACTTCTGAGACTATGGATATTGCAGCTGCTCATGGCGGTAAAGTCACAGCGATATCAGGTCATAGCCAAGCAGGACCTGCAGCGGCTAAGGTAGGTGCTAACCACCATATTGGCAAAATTGTTAATTTTCAACCTTGGGGAGGTAAAGGTGCTGTCGATAGTGGTTATTTTTCAAAAGAAGAACTGAAGCACCTAAATAAACATTGCCATGTCTACACTGATACTGGTAAAAATATTGTTATGGGGGATGGTAACGGTGGCGAAATAGGATATGGCAAAAGAATAGCTGCTGAGGGAAGCAGCCATAAGGTTGGATTTTTTCATATCAAAGGCAATGGTCCTGATGTGAATTGGTACGTCAAGCACCACCAATTCTGTTCTGGCATGACTAAGGAGCAGGCCAAAAAGGTCGCCATGGTTCTTTTAAGAAGAAGCGCAAGGTCAAAGCTAAGCCAACCTCGACAACTTCACTGGGTCTCAAGCATAAGTTCGATAACAAGCTAGACTTTAAAGACCTGCTCAGGCACTACAAGGGAGCGAAAGACTACTTATAATAATATTCTTAACGAATCTTTAATTTTATGTTATCTTATAAGGGAACTAGCCCTAGTTCATTTGTAAAATAACATAAAGGCGGTGTTTTATGGCAAGAGGTAAAACAAGACACAAGGCTTTATGGCTTGTGTTGGGTGGTTTTATTAGTGTGATTGTTTTAATTATCGGAATAATAGGAGGACGCTATTATATGGAAAAGCAAAAAGCGAAACAGCTTTACCAGCATGGATTTAGGCTGTACGAGGAACAGATTGCGACTTATATTACAGAGCATTATTCAGGTGTGAAAAAGATTGAGTTTTCACCTATTTTTATCAGACGAGGTGGAATGCAAAACGGTCGTATTGTACCAGTAATTTACGATGAGAATGGCAATAGAGCTTATCTAGGTCGAATGATCGGAAACAATGGGTTTATGGACTATGGGCTCCATGATGGCTTAGAGTTAAATCGGGATGGTGCTACAGATGAAGAAATTATTGAATTAGAAGATTTTGATGCAGATAAGACCTACGATGTATCAGAATATCAAACATTACCTAAATTCGCTAAATTAAAATCTCACTCTACTATTGACGAGAATATTGAAGCGCTGGTTGGTGACAGGCAATTAAAAGGTATTAAAAAATCAGATAAGGGAAGCCCTTCTGTTGAGATTGTTTACAATACAGAAATTAAAGAAGGAGATTATACCAAATGGCATTAACAGATGAAAATATGCAAGACTTACAGGGAGTTACTCAAGATTGGTGTGAACTCTCTAAAGGTGCAAGAAGAAAAGTTGGAGGTCAAGAATATGAGATAGTAAATACTTCTACAGGCACCACCCAAGCTGTTGCAGTAGCTCCAGTAAACAAAGATGGTTCGGTAGATTACGAACAAACCTCAATAGCTGTCTATGGTACCCAGCCTGGAATCAATGACTCAACAGGTAATGCGATTCAAGCTTTTGGTGGAATGACACCCCAGTATGATGATGTTGAAAAGTTTTATAATGAGACCGAAAAGAAGGTTGATAACCACGGCGGTGAAATCACTAACATGTCTGGCTACAGTCAGTCTGGTCCTGCTGTTGCTAAAGTAGCTGCCGACCATAAAGTGGATAAAGTCACCAATTTTGCGGACTGGGGAGCTCAAGCAGCTTATGATAATGGAGATATTACCGAGGAAGATAAAAGGTATTTGGATAAACATGCCACTATCTATACTGATTCTGGTAAAGATCTAACTTGGCTCAATAAAGGTGGAAAAATTCCTTATGGTAAAAAGGTGGTTGTTGAAGGTAAACATGACCTCAATCCCATAAGTGACCATGATTTTGCTTATGCTCATATCAAAGGCAACGGTCCTGATGTGAATTGGTACGTCAAGCATCATCAATTCTGTTCTGGCATGACTAAGGAGCAGGCCAAAAAGGTCGCCAAGTACCAAGCCAAGCATGACCATAATCCCTTTAAGAGTACTCAGGATTATCTAGATGAGTACAACGATACCTATGGTTCTTTTAAGAAGAAGCGCAAGGTCAAAGCTAAGAAAAGCAAAGCTAACCAAAACCTTTCAGTAGATAAGAGCAAGATGAAAAATGCCAGCGTCAGTGTCTTGACCAAGCGCCTTGCCTCTGTCTCCGGCTCTGAGAAAATCCTCCTGAAGAAGGAGCTTTTGACCTCTCTGGCCAGTGAAATCAAAGAAGATGTTCAGGCTCAGAAGAAAAAGGTAACGAAGAAACAGGAAGAAGCTAAAGAAAAAATTGAGAAGATTATCGAGCGTACTCGTACACAGGCTCTTGAGATTGCTAAGACACTGCCCGCTGGAGAAGTTGAAGCCCTGTTATCGGAGCTCTCCCTTGGGCAAGTCTGGCAGTCTGGGGTTGAAGCGGAGAATGAGACTCAAGCCCACCAGTTTGCCTCTAAGGTCACACAGTTATCAGAAAATCTGACGACTGCGGCCGACCGTATTGAAGAGACTGATAGGGAAGACGCTCAACAGATTAAACTGCTATAGGAGAGAAGATGGCAAGCTTAGAAGAAGAGATGACCGCTTTAGCTAAAGCGCAGGAGGAGTTCCAAAAAGAACAAGAACGTATCATGATAAAAGCCCTGGTCTTAACAGCCAAGGCAGAGATCCAAGAGATTGGTGAGGAACTAAAAGCTGATTTAGAAACTCTGGGAACAAAGATGAAATCCAAGATTGCTTCTAAAGTCAGGTCTAGTTTGGAGGCGGCTCTTCAGGGACAGGCAGCCGATGCTGCTAAGAATCAGGTCGCCAGTTTACCCGAACCTCACTTTACCAATCCTGTTAGTCGTTAATGAATTTGATAAGGAGGTAAGAGAGATGTCTAACATGAGTTTTGATGAATTAGCGGAAGCATACGCGGGACGTATGAACGCCTACAGTGGAGCTGATCAACAGCTGTCCGATATACAAATGGAAGCGAGACAGACCTTTGAAGCTCACCAAGATATTCTGCTGGATGCTCAGAAACGGCTGTCCGAAGACAAGAAGGTTAAGTCCTATATCGCTGAATTAGAAAGCAATCTCAATGAGTTTTGCCAGCAGCTCCAACTTAAAGGACAGGAACTAATGGAGATGAGAAACGGGGAAGAGAGAGTATTTAGACAAAGAGCGGCCTTTTACAACCGCGATTTGTGGTAGGCGTCAAGAATGATTGGTAGCGTGTCACTGAGCCTGAAGCGAAAATATTCTTATTAGAAATAATCAGCTCTTATTTTATAAGGTATACCATATAAAAACGAACAATGATAAATTTCAAGTGATTAAAATTCTATCTTTGTTCGTTTTTCCTGTACTCGTAGCTAGAGTTTAGGTATCAAACTTTTTTTAAAGCTATCCATTGGCAATATCTGAGATAGATTCCATAGCCCTTTAAGTGTGACTGTGGCCTGAAAACGCTAAGGCTTTCGTTTCGTAATATAATAAAACTAAAAGATAGGAGGCAGCTATGAACCAAAAAGACCTCGAAAAACGTATCCAGTTAGCTCAGAACCCTCTCGTTGTAACGGGTGCAGGTGTCTCGACTCTATCTGGAGTCCCTGACTATACCACCATGAAGGGAACGAAGCTCCATGAGCGTTATTTTCAGGCCCGTGAAATTTTATCACGTCCCTTTTTCCAAGCTTATCCTAGAGAGTTCTGGCAGTGGCATAAGCAACAATTTTTACAAAGATTGGAGCCTAACAAGGTTCACCGTTGGATAGCTAAGCAGGCGGTTCCTGTTCTGACACAAAATATTGATGGCCTTCACCGTCGGGCCGGTTCAAGGGATATTATTGAATTTCATGGCAAAGCCGACATAGGGATTTGCCAAAGCTGTTTTCAAGAAATTGATTTGCGGGATGATCAAGCTATCATAAGACATATCCACGCCCTGCTAACCAGTGATCCTATGGCTATTCTAGCAGATCATGTTGACACGGAAATTGTCCTCTATGGTGATGCCATTGATCCTGACAATTTAGCCTTGGCAGCTCGTTGGACTCAGTTCAGTGATCTGATCATTGTAATTGGGTCAACTTTGGAAGTCTACCATTTGGCAGGCCTCGTTCTGCAACAAGATCCTGCAAAAATTATTTGGCTGGATAAGGAAAAAAATGAGGTGGCAAGGAGCCACCCCGATATCCCATTTATTCAGGAAGATTTTAGAGATTTTTTTGAAGATTAGACTTGTTCGAAAACTAAGGCATTTCATAATTGGTAATACTACAAATCAACTTAGCTTAACCATTTTAAATGTTCGGAGTAAAGTTTAGGACTAGGATCTTTCGTATGCGGTTTTCATGAGTTTATACCAGTTTTGGTTACCGAACAAGTCTATTAATAATAGGAGCGCTTAAAAGGCGCTTTTTTAGTCAGATAGTACTCGGTTGTCATTGTCCTAATCTCAAACTGACTGTGGTTGATCACACACTTCCTACTGGATTGTTTCTTCCTTATGCTGGCCAGTTACGTACATGGTAAAACTAGCCTTGGCCACGAGTTCCCTATCTTGATTATTAATGGTGACATCGATGACTTTGGTGGTTCTGCCGTTATGAATGCAGCTACCTTCAATAGTTAGCTTGTCCCCTAAATTCCCTGACTTTAGGTAGTTGATACTTGATTGCAGAGTCACCGCATCAAAACCTGTCGAAATGGAGACTAGGCCGCTGATTTGGTCACACATGGCAAATAAATAGCCACCGTGCGCGTGGCCGTAGTAGTTAAGAGAAGAGCTGACAATTTCAGTCTTAATCACAACATGACCAAATTCAAATGTGTCAATGGTACCATTCTCAAAAATTTTAATTTCATGTAAGTAGTGCTCGGTTGTCATATTTATCTTCCTTAATGATTCAAATGGTTTAAAAATTGTTGGGCATCGATAGCGACGCGCTGATGTTTGGACTTGCCAATCAATTTTTCCTCTACATAAGCTTCAATATCAAATTCAAAATGACGACCCTTTACCTGGTAGTGTTTAACAAAGACCGTGACCTTGTCACCTATTTTGCTAGCAGCCAAATGCTGAACATCAATAGCTGTTCCTACAGTTGTCTGCTCCTTAGGCAAAAGGTGCGCAATTGCTAGGCAGGAAGCATTTTCCATAAATGCCACGAGAGCTGGTGTTGCTAGAACATTCAGAGATCCTGAGCCAAGGACCTTGGCGGAGTGCTGCTCATTTGTCATGTAAGTGTGCTTAAATATTGTCATAATAGTCCCTTCTTGTATTCATAAATAAGGGTGCAATAAGATTGACCAGAATAGAAAGTGATTAAGGCAAGGAGAAGTTCGTTCAGCTTATCTAAAAATTTCTTGATCTGTTGATAACAGTTCCTAGCCTATTTAAACAACCTTTTCCAGAACCCTTTACTTGCGTCTGGAGCTGCTTGCTTGGTTTCAAAGTAGGAGGAGAAGACTTTAAAAATATCCGTTTCTTCCTGATTGACAGCTTTGTCCGTATGAACGATAAGATCAAAAGGGTGTATCCCTTTCTCATTAACATTAGTAAAACTAACTCCAGCCTCTTGAGCCATCTTCATATAGAGCAGCTGGTTGCTTTGGGTAAGATTGGGGCAGGACTTAACTTTAACCGTACTGTACTGGGATTTGAGACTGGCTAAAATCTTTGGGAAAGCTGTCTTAACATCATCGCGATTGCCCATATTTTTGTCAACTGTCAGTAAGATTCGCTCCCTGAATGTTCCTAAGTACTGCCTCATTTCATCAGGATTTATCCTAGTTTCACCGGAGGCCGCGGTCCTCAATTTCTTTTCTAAATTGTCCATAGTATTACCTCTCTTATCACCATTTTACCACAAGATTGTTGGAAGAGATAAATAGGAAAAGAAACTGGGATAAAGCACGACTTATAATATTATTTATAATGTCAAAATCATTAATCTGAGTTTGGTTCTTGTTTGCTTATTAACAAGGATTGTGTTATGATGAGGGTGTAAAAAAATTAAACTCATAAGGAGAGTATTGTAATGTCAATTATTACTGATGTTTACGCACGCGAAGTCCTTGACTCACGCGGTAACCCAACACTTGAAGTAGAAGTTTACACTGAATCAGGTGCTTTTGGACGTGGAATGGTTCCTTCAGGAGCTTCTACTGGTGAACACGAAGCTGTTGAGCTTCGTGACGGTGACAAATCTCGCTACAGCGGACTTGGAACTCAAAAAGCTGTTGACAACGTAAACAACATCATTGCAGAAGCTATCATCGGTTACGATGTGCGCGATCAACAAGCTATCGACCGTGCTATGATTGCTCTTGATGGTACTCCAAACAAAGGTAAATTGGGTGCAAACGCTATCCTTGGTGTGTCAATCGCTGCTGCACGCGCTGCGGCTGACTACCTCGAAGTGCCTCTTTACAGCTACCTTGGTGGATTCAATACGAAAGTATTACCAACTCCAATGATGAACATCATCAATGGTGGTTCTCACTCAGACGCTCCAATCGCTTTCCAAGAATTCATGATTATGCCAGTTGGTGCACCAACATTTAAAGAAGGTCTTCGCTGGGGTGCAGAAGTCTTCCATGCTCTTAAGAAAATCCTTAAAGAACGTGGTCTTGAGACAGCTGTTGGTGACGAAGGTGGATTTGCTCCTCGCTTTGATGGCATTGAAGATGGTGTAGAGACTATCCTTAAGGCTATTGAAGCAGCTGGTTACGAAGCTGGTGAAAACGGAATTATGCTTGGTTTTGACTGTGCTTCTTCTGAATTCTACGAAAATGGTGTTTACGACTACACTAAATTCGAAGGCGAAACTGGTGCGAAACGTACTGCTGCAGAGCAAATTGACTATCTTGAAGAGCTGGTAAACAAATACCCAATTATCACTATCGAAGATGGTATGGATGAAAATGACTGGGAAGGTTGGAAAGCTCTTACGGAACGTCTCGGTGGCCGTGTTCAATTGGTTGGTGACGATTTCTTCGTTACAAACACTGACTACCTTGCGCGTGGTATCAAGGAAGGTGCTGCTAACTCAATCCTTATCAAGGTTAACCAAATCGGTACTTTGACTGAAACATTCGAAGCTATCGAAATGGCGAAAGAAGCTGGCTACACTGCTGTTGTATCACACCGTTCAGGTGAAACAGAAGATTCAACAATCGCTGATATCGCAGTTGCAACGAACGCTGGTCAAATCAAGACAGGTTCATTGTCACGTACTGACCGTATGGCTAAGTACAACCAATTGCTTCGCATTGAAGATCAACTTGGTGAAGTTGCTCAATACAAGGGTATCAACTCATTCTATAACCTTAAAAAATAAGGTTCTATTATTAGGTTGATAGCATTATCCCTAAAGCTGCTAGGAGAGATTCTAGTAGCTTTTTCTTGTTTTTATAGATAAACTGAAAACTGTCTGTCTTGCTAGCGGCAGCTCCTAAGTTTAAAACTGCTATTTTTGTTCAAGTATTCTATCTAGTAATCTGGCGGTACTGCCTAAAGGCCTATTGATTGTTTTAAAAGCGCTTGCAAAAAGAGGGAACAAAGAGTAAGATTAGGTTAAAAGATCAAAACTAAGCTTGGAAAAAGTTAAAAAAAAGCAAGGTAGCTCTGACAGGAGCAGTAGTTTAAAAAGTCATGTCTTTCTTATTTTTCTTTGCAAGCTCAATTTCCAATTTCGAATTATCCACTGGATTATTCGGGTGGCTTAATATCTTAATGATTACTAGGAGGAACAATATGAAACTGGTTGCTATTGTGGGGACGAATTCAAATCGTTCAACCAATCGAAAGCTATTGCAATTTATGGCTAGATATTTTACTGACCAAGCTGATATTGAGGTGCTGGAAATCAAGGATTTACCAGCTTTTAATGAACCGGAAAATAAAGCAGTTCCTGATTCAGTTGCTGCTTTCAGCCAAAAAATTGCGGCTGCTGAAGGAGTGATTATTGCAACTCCAGAGTACGACCATACCGTACCAGCCCCCCTTTCTTCTGTTTTGGAGTGGATCGCTTATACTAGTCGTAGTTTGATTAATAAACCGACGATGATTGTAGGGGCTTCGCTCGGAAATCTGGGAACATCACGTGCACAGGCGCATTTACGCCAAATTCTTAATGCTCCGGAATTAAAGGCTCGTGTCATGCCAGGAAATGAATTCCTTTTGGGCAATTCTGAGCAGGTTTTAGATGGCGGTCAGTTCAACAATCCTGAAAAGCTAGCTGAGTTGGAAGATGTTTTTGATGAATTTCAGAGCTTTGTCACTTTAACAAACCAGTTAGTTAAGGAAACTGATACTGAACGCAAAAGAGCTTTTGTTTGGGATGTCAAAGAGTAGGAGAAATGTTATGAAATTAGTAGCTATCACAGGTACCAATGCAAAAACTTCTTACAATCGGAAACTATTGCAGTTTATGGTCAAGCATTTTGCAAGACAAGCTGACATTGAAATTTTAGAAATCACAGATATTCCGATGTTTAATGAAACAGATGATCAGACGGAATCGCCTCTTATCCAAAGTTTTAATCAAAAGATTTCTGAGGCTGAAGGAGTTATTATTGCAACACCGGAGCACAACCATACGATCCCGTCAAGTTTGAATAGTTTGCTTGAATGGCTGTCCTTTAATATTCATCCGCTTGATGGAAAACCTGTTATGATTGTAGGTGCCTCTTATACGGAACAAGGATCATCTCGGGCTCAGTTGCATTTACGTCAAATTTTGGATGCTCCTGGTGTTAATGCTAGCGTTATGCCTGGCAGTGAATTCTTGCTTGGCTTTGCTCACAAGGCTTTTGATAGTGAAGGAAACTTAAGAGACGAGCGGACGGTGGATTTTTTAGATAGCTGTTTTTGGCGTTTCCTGCGTTTCGTAGCTGTGGCTAATCAGCTTAATCTTCCAGAAGAAATTCGCTTTGAACCGGGAACCTACCAAGTAACAACGCAAGGACATAATGGCAAGTTGCCGATGGCTGTCACTCTCTCCGATGAGAAAATTGAAAAAATTGATATTGATAGTTCTGGAGAATCTTCTGGAATTGCAGACATCGTTTTTACTCGTATTCCAAATGAAATTTTGGAAGGGCAGACGCTTAATGTAGATGCCGTTTCTGGTGCTTCGGTAACCAGCAATGGCGTTTTGGATGGAGTTGCCCGTGCTGTCAAATTGGCAGGGGGGAATCCCGATGTATTGCGGAAACGTCCAAAGGCACCATCTGCTTTAGACAAGAACGATAAAGAATATATAGTTGATGTTGCAGTTGTTGGTGGCGGTGGTGCAGGTTTAGCGGCGGCAGCCGCTGTTCTACAAGAGGGTAAGACTGCTATTGTTGTTGAAAAATTCCCAGCATTGGGAGGTAATACTGTCCGTGCAGGTGGCCCAATCAATGCGCCTTGGCCTGAGTGGCAAAATAGCTTTTCAGCCCATCCTGGAGAAGCCCAAAATCTAAAAAATCTTTATGATACTGATGAAGGTGATATTGACCCAGAGTATCTGGAAGATTTCCGTGCTTTGAAGTTAGAACTGGCAAGCTATCTTAAAAATCCAGATTATCTGTTCGATTCAAATTTGCTCTACCGTATCCAAACCTACATTGGCGGTAAGCGAATAGATCTGCAGGGTAATGAAATTCACGGTGATTATGACCTTGTTAAAATTTTGACAGAACAGGCTCTCGAATCTGTTAAGTGGCTGGAGGATATCGGTTTAGAGTTTGACCGTAATGAAGTCACTATGCCGGTTGGAGCCCTGTGGCGTCGCGGTCACAAGCCGAAAGTCCCCATGGGCTATGCTTATATCTCTGTATTGGATAAATATGTGCGAGACAATGGTGGAACTATCCTGACCGATGCCCCAGTCAAAGAATTAATTGTCGAGGATGGCATTGTTCGTGGTATTATTGGTACTGGTCGCAATGGTCAAAAAATTACAGTCCATGCTAAGGCGGTAGTCCTAGCTTCTGGCGGGTTCGGTGCTAACACAAAGATGCTGCAAAAATACAATACTTACTGGACAGAAATTGATGATGACATCAGAACGTCTAATTCACCAGCTATTACGGGAGATGGCATCATCCTTGGACAAAGTGTTGGAGCTGATCTTGTTGGCATGGGCTTTACTCAGATGATGCCTGTATCAGATCCGGAAACTGGCGCTCTCTTTTCCGGCCTGCAGGTACCGCCTGCAAACTTTATCATGGTTAATAGGAAAGGCAAACGCTTTGTTGATGAATATGGCAGTCGTGATAAATTATCGCAAGCGGCTATTGATAATGGTGGGTTATTCTATCTGATTGCGGACGATAATATCAAACAAACAGCTTACAACACTAGTGATGAAAAAATTGAAGCACAGGTGACAGCAGGCACGCTCTATCGTGCCGATACTCTAGAAGAGTTAGCAGAGCAAATTGCTATTGATCCGAAAGTTTTGGTTGAAACTATTACGAATTACAATCGTTATGTTGATAGCGGTTATGATCCTGAATTCAATAAAGGCAGCTTTGATCTTAAATGTGAAAAAGCACCTTTCTATGCAACTCCTAGAAAACCGGCAGTTCACCATACCATGGGTGGTCTGAAAATTGATACCCAAGTCCATGTTATCAGCCGACAAGGTCGTGTTATCTCAGGCCTCTATGCAGCAGGAGAAGTAGCTGGCGGTCTTCATGCTGGTAATCGTTTGGGTGGCAACTCCTTGACTGACATTTTTACTTTTGGCCGTATTGCTGGTCAAACTGCAGTAGATGAGTGGTGCTAAATATTACAAAATAAAAAGAGAGCCTTTTGAAATTAGAAATAAGATTAATGGCGCTCAGCACACTCGCCGCTATCGCTTGTAAGGATTAAAAGGTCCAATGGGACTTTTAAGGAATATCGGAAAATGCGAGTACGCCCTAAAGACCTTCAATCAGCAGTGGTTCATTGGTGCTAAAGTACCTACTGTGCAGGGGTAAGACTTATTGGCTTAGCCGACTTAGTCTTACCCTCAGCCACTGTGTCAACTTTTCTATTGTCTTTTGAGTCGCCCATTGATGTTTGCTTTGCAAGCTTAATTCCAATTTCAAATTATCCGTTGGATAATTTGAGCGACTTAGTATCTGATGAAAAGGAGGCCATGAAATGAAAACTAATCTTTTTACCGAAACGGCAAAAGGTAAGATACCGAAGTCAATTATATTACTGATTCTTATAGCCCTGATGCTCTTGTTTTTAGGTGTCCTGATAGGTGGTCTTAGCCTAGTGCCTATTACTTTGATTTATTATCTTAGACATGGTTTTCCGACTCCTAGTCCGTCTGGAGAAATACAAACCAGTCTACCATTTTCAACAGATGTTTCTACCTTAATTGGACTGTTTGCCTTCTGGGGCATTTATCTTGCTGTCTTTGGTTGGGTAAAATGGGTGGAGAAGCGCCCTATTTCCTCGCTGGGTCTGTTTAAGAGGAAGGCAGGTAGAGAACTGGCTAAGGGGTGGTTGATCGGTGCAGGGCTTTTTAGTATTATGGTGGTTTTATTGAGCCTTTTTGGAATGGTCGAGTTGGAAAAAATTAATATCTCAGCTAAAAGCCTAGGATTCCTATTATTATATATACTTGCTTGGCAAGTTCAGAGTGGAGCTGAGGAACTCTTGACTAGAGGCTGGTTAATGCCAGCAGTGGCTAGCCACCATCGGAAGTTTACGGCCGTCATGGTAGCTTCGCTTCTGTTTGGCTTATTACATCTGCCAAATGCTCATGTAACCATCCTTTCTCTCTTAGTGGTCATATTATTTGGTCTCATGATGTGCCTCTATGTCGTTTGGGAGGGCAATATCTGGGGAGTCTTTGGATTTCATGCGGCGTGGAATTGCTTTCAAGGTTCTGTTTTTGGTATTCCAGTTTCCGGCACAGCTGCCTTGCCATCATCTATTATTCAGTTGAAGTTAAAAGGAGCTTCATATTTGAGTGGTGGTGCTTTTGGTGTAGAGGGAAGTATTTTGACGGTATTCGTGCTATCCTTAGTTTGCCTCTTTCTCTATTTAAAAATTCGCAAAAAAGTAACAGTAGCGTCATAAATGTCCAATAAAATCTAGGTTTCGGCCTAGTTTTTTGTTATAATCGTAGGGAAGTGCGTAAGAATAGGAGATGTGCGATGCATTTTATTTTTGATTTGGACGGTACCCTGTCTTTTGATGGGTTTAGTATAGATAGTAAAATCAAAGCAGTACTTGGTAAAGCCAAAGATTTTGGACATACTGTCGTTTTTGCGTCAGCTAGGTCGTATCGGGATTCCGTTGATATGCTAGGTGAGGAGCTGGCCAAGGAGCGCGTTATCGGCTTGAATGGAGGGCTGGTCTACAATCAAGGCCAGCTAGTGCTGGAGTACAATTTGGATACGGAAGTCTATCGTGAGGCTCTCAGTTATTGCCGTACTTACAATTTGCCATATTTTGTTGATAATTCTTTTAATTATGCAACGGGCAATGAGGAGCATATTCCTTTTATCAATTTGGTTGACCCCCTGAGTCTAGCTAATAAGATAGCAGCGGAAGAGCTGGAACATCCTATTAAAATGGTTATCTATATGGGTAATCACGAAGAATTAGTGGCTGATATCTCATATCAGATCAAGTCCACCGATAAACTGGAGCTCTTTTACCATGAACAAGAAAAATGCCTTTATCTTAATCCTAACCAAGTTAGCAAGGCTTCGACTATCTTGGAAATTCTTGATGAGGAGCCCTTCATAGCTTTTGGAAATGATAAAAATGACATTGAGATGTTCAAGGAGGCTCTCTACGGTGTCCAAGTCGGTAGTTTTACTTATCTAAAGACTTACGCTGATGATCAAGTTGAAGCTGATAACCAAGCGATTGCCGATAAGATTCTTGAACTCTTTCAAGCCTTTCAAGGCAAATAATTTATAGTCAAAATCTTGGCAATCTCCTAAAAAAAGCGTTACCATGTAGGTGCCGTTGATGGATGGCTAGAAAGTAGGGAGCAATATGCCAACATTTTTAGGAAAACCTGTAAAGGTTGATAAAGCTAAACAGTTGCAAGTAGGGGATATAGCACATGATTTTACCTTAACAGCGACAGATTTGACTAAAAAGCATTTATCTGATTTTCAAGAGAAAAAGGTCATCAGTATCGTTCCTTCAATTGATACAGGTCTTTGTTCTACTCAGACACGGACGTTTAACCGAGACTTGGCTGCAAGGCCTGATACTCTTGTGATTACAGTATCGGCAGATCTCCCCTTTGCCCAAGAGCGTTGGTGCGGTGCGCAAGATTTGGAGGATGTTATCATGCTGTCGGATTACTATGATAATAGCTTTGCCAAGGCTTATGGGCTGCTAATGGAAGAATGGCACCTTTTAGCACGGGCTGTGCTGGTTTTGGATGAAACCAATACAGTGCGCTATACAGAGTATTTGGAGAACGTTAATTCAGAGCCTGACTATGAGGCAGCGATCGCAGCGCTCAAGGCTTTATAAAGATAAATTAAAACCCCTTTAATAGCCCCAAAATGGGCATTTATAGGGGTTCTTTTGCATATTCTTTTGATTTTCTTAAGAAATTAGGGTATGATAGAGCAGGTATATTGCGATTTCCATATTGGCTACAGGACCAGATATGGATAAATAAGAGGAGAAGGAGAGAATGCATATGGCGTTGATAGAAGGATATCTTGCCAATCAGATCGTAAAAGTGCCTCTTGGTCAGGTAGTGCGTGCTTTTAAAGGGAAGGCCGTCTCTAGTAAAGCAGAGCCAGGGGAGATTAGCTACATCAATTTATCTGACATGACAGAATTTGGTATTGACTACAGTCAGCTTAAAACCTTTCAAGAATCAAAGGACAAGTTGCCCAAGTATCTTTTAGAAACTGGTGATGTTTTGGTAGCTTCTAAAGGGACGGTTAAAAAGGTAGCTGTGTTTGAAGAACAGGATTATCCTATCGTTGCTTCTTCAAATATTACAGTTTTACGTCCGATTGGGGAGATTAGTGGTTTTTATTTGAAGCTCTTTTTAGAATCGGATCTGGGTCAAGAACTCTTGGCAACTGCAGACCACGGTAAGGGAATTCTTAATATTTCAACAGCTCAGCTATTGGAAATACCAATTCCTAAGTTACCGCCTGTCAAGCAAAACTATCTTGTTCAATATGCTAACCAAGGTTTAGCAGACTATCAGCGCAAATTGGCTAGAGCCCAGCAGGAGTGGGAGTATGTTAAGCAAGAAGTGGAAAAAAATCTTTATTAGTTAGGAAGAAGCCTCAAACTTGGGGCTTTTTTCGTCTCTCTTTAAAGCCTCTAATAGGTAGGGAAAATATTTAATCAATGGTTGCTGGTATTGCTTGAGTGTTGTTGACTAAAGCCAACTCGGGAATACCTCAAGTATATTCAGCTTTTCTTTGAAGCCAGCTTCGGTGCTCGACTCTTTATGGTGTGATCGTCTGCGAGATCTTGTCATGATTTTTGGGCCTAATTAAGGAAAAGAATTTCATGTAAAATCGTTTTCAGAAATACATTGTTTTTTGCAGAAAATGGAAACCAAAGTCTTGGAAATGCCATGAATGACAAGGGATTGCAATGTTACTGAGTTGAAATAATTAACAAAGAAAATGACATCAGAAATAGTAGGTTTGTAAAGTAAAAATGCTATCATGTTTGGCGGTTAAGGGAGTGCTGGTTCTCAGTACATTTAACTAAATAATTTAAAGCCTAAGGCTTGAAGGAGCAGTCCTAATGGAAAAAAAACTACGTTATAAACTACACAAGGTTAAAAAACAGTGGGTAACTATAGCTGTGGCCACTATTGGTTTGCTTAGCATCATTGGTATGGGTTCTGTCGGTGATAGCCATGTATCGGCAGATGAAGCGACAGCTAGCGAACAGGTCGCTGCAGCAGATGACGGTAGTCAGGAGACGGAAGCTGTAGCTTCAGATTCAGCTTCCTCTGACGATGCAAATACTGAAGTTCCAGCTGAATCTAGTGTTCCTGCTGAAGAAAGTACCGAAGTTCCTGCAGCGGGTAGTGCACGGTCTTCAGAGGAAACGACTGAAACCCCAGTGGATCAAGAAACAGCACCAAGGCAAGAGGCTGCCAATCAAGCTGCTGGGCAAGAGCAGGCTCCAGCTTCCGACGGAGTCAGGGTCGAGCGCCGTGATGTGGCTGCAGTGGAAACTGCCCCAGCTCAAGCAGCCGATCTGACTAATCAGGAAAAAGAGGCGGCTATGTCTCTTGATAATGTTAAGCAGATCGATGGGAATTACTATTATGTTCAGCCAGATGGCAGCTATAAGAAGAATTTTGCCATCACAGTCAATGGTCAAATGCTTTACTTTGACGCTGATACTGGTGCGCTTTCCAGCACATCAACCTACTCATTCTCACAAGGATTAACCAATTTGGTTGATGATTTTACAGCTCATAATAAGGCTTACAATTCTAATGCTGAGAGTTTTGAATTGGTTGATGGCTATTTGACAGCTAACAGCTGGTATCGCCCAGAATCAATCTTGCGCAATGGTCAAACTTGGGAAGCTTCGACAGCGGATGATTTACGTCCAGTTCTGATGAGCTGGTGGCCTGATAAGGACACGCAGGTAGCTTATCTGAATTATATGTCGGATTACCTTGGTTCAGATAATGAAAACTTCACGACCGAAACTTCTCAAGTTGCCCTTAATAAAGCAGCTCAGCTTATTCAGACGAAGATTGAGCAGCGTATCACAGCTGAGAACAATACAGAGTGGCTTCGCTCGGCTATTAAGGCTTTCGTAACCCAGCAGTCGAAGTGGAATGTTGACTCGGAAAATCTTAACCGCAACGACCATCTGCAACATGGTGCTTTGCTCTACAATAATAGTGATCTAACACCGTGGGCCAATTCGGATTATCGTTTGCTCAATCGCACTCCAACTACACAAACTGGTCAGCAGCGTTATTTCGCTGACAGTAACCCAATTGGTGGTTACGAATTCTTGCTGTCCAATGATGTGGATAATTCAAATCCGGTAGTTCAAGCAGAAATGCTCAACCAGCTGCATTATTTGATGAACTGGGGCTCGATTGTCATGGGTGATGACCAAGCTAACTTTGATGGTGTACGGGTTGATGCGGTTGATAATGTCAATGCCGACCTCCTTCAGGTCTATACCAATTACTTCCAAGAATATTACGGCGTCAATAAATCAGAAGCTGATGCTTTAGCACATATTTCCATCCTTGAAGCATGGAGTTATAACGATAATCAATATAATATTGATACGAACGGCGCTGCTATCTCTATTGATAACTATTCTCGTCTAGCTGCTCTGTCAACCTTAACAAGACAGCTTGATCAGCGGCAGGGATTGGAAAGCTTGATTACCGATACGCTGAATAAGGAACGCCGCAACGACTCGGCTTATGGCGATACAATCGCTAATTATTCCTTTGTACGGGCTCACGACAGTGAGGTACAAACGATTATTGCCAAGATTATCGCTAAGGAAATTGATACAACAACGGATGGTTATACCTTTACCTTGGACCAGCTCAAAGAGGCCTTCAAAATTTACAATGAAGACATGAACAAGGTTGAAAAGACCTATACCCATTATAATATTCCAGCCGCCTATGCCCTCTTATTGAGCAATATGGAATCTGTGCCTCGGGTTTATTATGGTGATTTGTATACAGATGATGGCCAGTATATGGCTACTAAATCGCCTTACTTTGATGCTATTGATACCTTGATGCGGGCTCGTATTGCCTACGTATCTGGTGGTCAAGCTATGAATGTTGCCAAGACTGACTCTGGCCAAGAAGTTTTAACATCTGTCCGCTTCGGTCAAGATATTATGACGGCTGATGATAGTCAGGGAACAGATCTTAGTCGTACGTCGGGTATGGTAACCTTGGTGAGCAATAATCCTAACCTGTCCTTAGCAGCTAACGATACGGTTACCGTTAATGTGGGACAAGTCCATGCTAATCAGGCCTATCGCCCTCTGCTGTTAGGTACGCAGGATGGTGTCAAATCTTACTTGACTGATGCTGATACTAATCTGGTTAAATATACAGATGAAAATGGGAACTTGACCTTTACAGCTGATGATATCAAAGGTTATTCAACAGTTGATATGAGCGGCTATCTGGCTGTTTGGGTACCGGTTGGGGCACAGGCTAATCAGGATATTCGTGTAGCAGCTAGTGAAGAAGCCAAGAGTTCAGATGACTTAACCTACAAGACCTCAGCAGCTCTGGATTCACAGCTGATCTATGAAGGTTTCTCAAATTTCCAAGACTTTGCTACTAATGATTCTGAATATACCAATAAGCGAATTGCTGAAAATGCTGATCTCTTTAAGGCTTGGGGTGTGACTTCCTTTGAAATGGCACCGCAGTACGTATCAACAGATGACGGCACCTTCATTGATTCCATTATTAAAAATGGCTATGCTTTTGATGACCGCTATGACCTAGCTATGAGCCAAAATAATAAATATGGTTCTAAGGAAGATTTGGCCAATGCGCTTAAGGCTCTCCATGCTGCAGGGATCCAAGCAATTGCCGATTGGGTACCGGACCAAGTTTATTCATTACCAGGTGAAGAAATTGTGACAGCTACACGTATTGATAGTTACGGTAAAGAAGTTGTTGACGCTGAGATTGATCACTCATTATATGCCGCTAATACTAAGAGTAGTGGTAAGGATTACCAAGCACAGTACGGTGGTGAATTCTTAGATGAGCTCAAGGCTAAATACCCAAGCATGTTCGAAGTTCCGATGATTTCTAATGGACAAAAACTTGATACGTCAACAAAAATTAAGACTTGGGAAGCTAAGTATTTCAATGGAACTAACATTCTTAAAAAGGGTGCTGGATATGTCCTCAGTGATGATGCAACTGGCAAATACTTTACTGTTAATGACAAGGGTGACTTCTTGCCAGCCGCTCTGACAGGAGATACGAGTGCACAAACTGGTTTCTACTTTGATGGTAAAGGTATGACTTACCGCTCTACATCTGGCAATAAGGCGGTATCCTCCTTCGTTTATGAGGGCGGTCATTACTATTACTTTGATAAAGATGGCTATATGGTAACAGGATCTTATAAAGCAGATAATGGCAAGACTTACTTCTTCCTGTCAAATGGTGTTCAGTTGCGTGACACGATCTATCAAGATGAGAAAGGCGATCGTCATTACTACGGTAAGACAGGTATGCTATTTACTGGACCAAATTGGTACTCATCTGTAGATCCAGCAGATCCCAACAACCTAGTGTATCGCTACATCGATGCAAACAATGTGATGGCCACAGGTCTTAAAACGATTGAGGGTGCTACCTATTACTTCGATCAAGACGGTTACCAAGCTAAGGGCAAGATGATCACTGATGAAGATGGTAACATTCGCTATTTCGCAGAAAATTCTGGTAATATGATTAAGAATGATTTTGCTAAGGTTGATAATAACTGGTATTATTTCGATGAGCATGGTATAGCTGCTAAGGGTGAAGTGACCATCAATGGCGTTGTGCTTCATTTCGATGAGACAACAGGAGCTCAAACTAAGGGCTTCCTTACAGATGCTAATGGCAGACAGCGTTATTATGATCTTAACTCAGGTGCCAAATTAGTCAAAGATTTCTTCTCAATCGGTGATGACTGGTACTATGCTGATGATAATGGCTATGTTGCCAAGGGTTTCCGCAATATGGATGGTAACTGGTATTACTTTGATGAAGCGACTGGCAAACAGGCCAAAGGGCAATTGGCTGTTAATGGTCAGACACTTTACTTCCATCCAGATTCAGGCATCCAGGTTAAGGGTGATTTTGTGACGGATCAGGACGGTCAAATTGCTTACTATGACGCTAATTCAGGTGATCGAAAGACTGCTGAGTTCTTCACGACAGGTGACAATGCTTGGTACTATGCTGATGCTGATGGCCATGTCGTCAAAGGAGCACAAAGTATCAATGGTCAAAGGCTCTATTTTGATGAAGCGACTGGTAAACAAGCTAAGGGAATCAGCGTTGTAGCTGCTGATGGCAGCCGTCGTCACTATGATGCTGACTCAGGATCTTTAGTCACAAATGCTTTTGCTGAATCTGCCGCTAACTCAAATCAATGGTACTATTATGATGCTAATGGTGTAGCTGTTAAGGGAGAACAGAAGATCAATAATCAAGAATTGTATTTTGATCCAACTACAGGTCAGCAAGCCAAGGGTATTATGGTTACGATTAATGGTCGTAGATACTACTATGATGCAGTTTCTGGTGAACGTGTTAAAAATCGTTATGTCAGAGTGGATGGCCGTTGGTATTACTTCGGAGCTGACGGAGCTGCTGTCTAACACTATGTGCAGCTAACGAAACGAAGAGTGAAATGGCAAAAAACGATTGCTATAAAGGGTACTGGGACTTTTGTCCTAGGCCCTTTTTTATGCCTACAAATTATTGTGTTTTTCTTATGAGAGGGAATATTTGTTCAAATCGCTGGCTGTGCTGATATGTGCTATAATGAATCTAGTTGAATAGTTAGAAAAGAGGTTCTCTTTTGAAAACGCATCATAGTCCAAACTCAGCGGAAAAGCGCTCACTCGATGAGGTTAACCAAAGTGTCGATGTTCCTGAAAGCGCTTCTTTTTGGCAAAGCTTACGTGCTTTCATTGGTCCGGGTGCTCTAGTGGCAGTCGGCTATATGGATCCTGGCAATTGGATCACAAGTGTTGTGGGTGGAGCCAGCTATAAGTATTTGCTTCTATCTATTGTTTTGATTTCGTCCTTGATGGCCATGCAGTTGCAACAGATGGCCGGAAAGTTAGGTATTGTGACACGTCAGGACTTGGCTCAGGCGACAGCGGCCCATCTGCCCAAATGGCTGCGTTATGGTCTTTTTGTTATCATTGAGTTAGCTCTAATGGCGACTGATTTAGCAGAAGTCATCGGTTCTGGAATTGCCCTGCATCTTTTATTTGGCTGGCCCTTGATGGTTGCTATTTTTACAACGATTTTGGATGTCTTTTTGCTTCTGTCATTGATGAAGCTGGGTTTTCGTAAGATCGAAGCGATTGTATCGACTTTGATTTTGACCATTCTACTTATTTTTGCTTATTTAACGCTTATTTCGCATCCAAGCATCACTGGTATATTTAAGGGCTTTGTTCCCAGTCCTTCAATTTTTGACGTTCATCAGGTCGGTGCCCATACCAAGCTGACCTTGGCCTTAGGGATTATCGGGGCGACAGTAATGCCGCACAACCTCTATCTCCACTCATCTATTTCGCAGACAAGGCGGGTTGATTATGATAATCCAATGGCTATTCGTCGGGCAATTCGCTTTATGACTTGGGATTCTAATATTCAGCTGAGCTTAGCTTTTGTTGTTAATTCCTTACTTTTAGTTTTGGGAGCTTCCCTATTCTATGGTCATGCCAGCAAGATTAGTGCCTTTACACAGATGTACAATGCGCTTGCAGACCCAACTATCGCTGGCAGTGTTGCCAGTGGTTTGTTGTCCACCCTTTTTGCTGTAGCTCTCCTAGCGAGCGGGCAAAATTCAACGATTACAGGAACTCTAACCGGACAAATTGTTATGGAAGGTTTTTTAAATCTTCGCTTACCGCAATGGGCTATTAGGTTATTGACACGTTTATTGGCTCTTTTACCTGTAATGCTAGCAACGCTGATTTGGGGTGGTCAAGAGAAGGTGCTGGATCAGCTGATTGTTTACTCTCAAGTTTTTTTGTCTCTTGCTCTGCCTTTTTCGATCTTTCCTCTGATTTATTTCACATCTAGTCGAAAGCTGATGGGAGGCTATAGCAACGCTAGATGGAATATGGTAACGGCTTATTTGATTGCAAGCTTGCTGACTGTTTTGAATTTAAAATTGATTATTGACTTACTATAAAAACGAGGAAAATCAGGACTCTGTCTACTGATTTCTCTTTTCCTCACTTGTTACTTAAGGTCCCCTGATTTCAGAAATTAGAGAGTTCGAGTTTGTTTTCCACCGGATTGTTATTTTCCTATGGCAACTTTTGTTTTGTCGTGGTATAATATTAAGCGTCGCCATCCTTAGTGTAATGGATATCACGTAAGATTCCGGTTCTTGAGATGGGGGTTCGATTCCCTCAGGATGGATAAAACCTTCAGCTAACAGGGTACTAGCCCCATAAAATGAGACACAAGAAAAACACTCCTGTTGAAATCTAGTAAACTAGAAACAGGAGTGTTTTGTTATGGTCAAAAAAGCGTATGCGTTAGAAACCAAGTTAGCCTGTATCGACATGAAGAAGGCAGGCAAGTCCAATAAGGTCATCATGGAGACCCTGGGTATCAAAAATGGTTAGCGATTGGGGTAACGTGCTAAGCGATTTAACATCGAAATGTAATTGAAATACTAACTCAAATAAACTGTAATAGTTATGTGTTATGGTACCCTTGATTAGGATAGTTTTATTTGTGACTGTAGCAATCAGTCTACAGGTAAGATATTTTTTAGCTTTTCAAATTTTTGGTGCTTTCAGTACCACTTCATTGGTGGTTGTTATCCTTTTATGTGCTGCAAAATCAGTTAGCTTTATAAGGTCTTATCGAAGATACATGATTTAATATTATGGCTACCGTTTAAAGGAGAATTTCAATGGAATTTATGCTTGATACTGTAAATTTAAAAGAAATTGAAAAATGGGCAGCTATTTTACCTCTAGCTGGCGTAACGTCAAATCCTTCAATTGTCAAAAAAGAAGGCAATATTGACTTCTTTGAACAGGCTCGAAAAATTCGTGAAATTATCGGTGAAAAATCTAGTTTTCATGCACAGGTTGTAGCAGCTGATGTCAAGGGCATTATTAAGGATGCTCATAAGCTCAGAAATGAGTTGGGGGGTAATCTTTATATTAAAATTCCTGTCTCTGCTGCAGGATTAGCAGCGATGAAAGAGCTAAAAAAACAGGGATTCAATATCACAGCAACAGCTATTTATAGCCTTTTTCAAGGACTTTTAGCAATTGAAGCCGACGCTGATTATCTGGCACCTTATTATAATAGAATGGAGAACCTTAATACGGATTCTGAAATAGTGATTACCCAACTGGTACAAGCTATTCAAAATAAAGGTAGCTCAACTAAGATTTTGGCTGCTAGTTTCAAAAATGTTGCCCAGATGAATAAGGCATTAACAGCCGGTGCTCACGCTGTAACAGCTAGTGGAGCAGTATATGAATCTGGTTTGGAGAACCCATCAATCCAAAAAGCGGTTGATGATTTTACAGCTGATTGGAAGGAAACACAAGGGCGTAACTATATTTAGAATAGAAAAAAGGAGGGCATTATGAAAATTTTTGCAAGTCCATCTCGTTATATTCAAGGTGAAAATGCTTTGTTTGGGAACGATAAAATCATTTTAGAACTAGGAAATAGGCCAATTTTGCTCTGTGATGACCGTGTTTATGAAATTATTGGGGAGGAGTGGGAGTCGCACTTGCGAGGCTGCGGTATTTTGACTACTCGGATTAGTTTTAATGGCGAAGCATCTGAAAATGAAATTAATCGTGTCGTTGCTATTGCAAAAGAGGATCAGAGCAATCTAATCATTGGTCTCGGTGGTGGTAAGACAATAGACAGCGCCAAGGCCATTGCAGATCTATTAGATTTACCAGTTATTATTGCTCCTACGGTTGCCTCCACAGATGCTCCGACTTCGGCGCTGTCGGTTATTTATACAGACGAAGGGGCCTTTGAAAAATATATTTTCTACTCAAAAAATCCAGACTTGGTCCTAGTAGATACCAGAGTAATCAGCAGATCGCCTGTCAGGCTGCTTGCTTCAGGGATTGCAGATGGGCTAGCTACTTGGGTAGAGGCGCGAGCAGTCATGCAAAAAAATGGTGAAACCATGGCGGGTGCAAGTCAAACTTTGGCTGGGCTAGCCATTGCTCAGGCTTGCGAGGAAACATTATTTGCAGACGGACTTAAAGCACTGGCGAGCTGTGAGGCCCAGGTGGTCACAAAGGCTCTTGAAAATGTGGTTGAGGCAAATACTTTACTTAGCGGACTTGGATTTGAAAGTGGTGGACTAGCTGCTGCGCATGCTATTCATAATGGTTTTACAGCTTTAGAAGGTGATATTCATCATCTTACTCACGGGGAAAAAGTTGCCTATGGAACATTAACACAGCTTTTCTTGGAAAATCGATCGGAAGAAGAAATTAATAAATATATTCATTTTTACCAAGCTATTGGCATGCCAACAACCCTAGAAGAGATGTATTTAGGACAAGCCTCCTATGAGGATCTGCTTAGAGTTGGCGAACAAGCAACAATTGATACAGAAACTATCCATCAGATGCCATTTGCTATTACAGCTACCAATGTGGCTGATGCTTTGCTTGCTGTGGATACTTATGTTCACTCCATGACCTAAATAAATGACCATTATAAAAGAATCGTGTTAATTAAGGCCACGATTCTTTTATTTTTTAGTAAAGCCAAAGAGGTAGTAAGCCCATTTGCCTCCTAGTTCCCAAATGAGATTATAGCCGATAACAGAGATAGGCTTCGTTATAAGCATGATAATAGAAAATTTTTTTAGAGACATATTGGTCAAGCCAGTTACCATGACCATCAGATCCGCTGGTGAAACGGGCGAAAGCATACATAGGATAAAAAGGCGTTCATAACCTGGACTTTCCAGCTTGGCTTCGTATCTTTTAAAAGTTTCTTCTTTAGTGAAGAGTAAGATAAATTTACGACCGAAGTGTTGGACGAGAGAAAAAAGAATGATACTGCCAATGATGATACCTATAGAATTATAAAGGAGTCCCTGCCAAAAACCAAATACAGCAAATCCAACGATAGTAGTAACCCCGCCGGGAATGATAGGGAGCACTACTTGTATAATCTGAATTAAAATAAAAATCAGTGGGGAGAGAACCTTGTACTGAGAGACCCAGTTTTTAAATGCATCGAAATCACTCAGCGTCCCATCTTTAAACAACCAAATGACTAAAATAGCACTGATAATTAGGATAGCAATCCCCAGCCACTCTATGGCTTTTTTGGCAAACTTATACATAATCTGATTATACCCCAAAATATATATTTTTGCTATTTTTTAGCGGATTTGTTATAATTGCCAAAGTGATGTTTTTAGGGGTCGTTACGGATTCGACAGGCATTATGCGATATATTTTGCAACTCGGGTGGCGCCGTTAACGCTCAGTTAAATATAACTGCAAAAAATACAAATTCTTACGCAGTAGCTGCCTAAACACCAGCTCTCGTAATCTTCTAGCGGATTGCTTGTGTTCGTCAGAAGGTTTCATTAACAGCAAGCTACGTTTAATCATAGCCTAGCTGATTAAAAAGAGATTTATAGGCTCGCTAAGTGAGGACTTGAGTTATGTGTCGTCTCTTGGTTAAATTAAGACATAACCTATGGTTGTAGACAAATATGTTGGCAGATGTTTGGACGTGGGTTCGACTCCCACCGGCTCCATATCAAACTGGTTGGGAAAGAGAAAGGGTGTTGATAATGAAAAAAGTAGCAGTAGGATTGATGGCCTTATTAGCAGCCATTCTATTGGTGGCTTGTCACAAGGACAACGATAAGAAAACGACTAGTTCATCGTCTTTATCACTTTCCTCTAGTACTTTACAAAGCAGTGATAATCATGATAATGTGCGTAAAAATTTTGATAAGGTAAGCCTTGGTAAGGCTGATAATGATTTTGCTGGAGGAACTAATTTATCCCAGCTCAAAAAGTATTTTGGTGAACCGACCAGTCACAAGCAGGAAAAACCAAGCTCAGGTAATATTACCTTGGAGGTCTACACTTGGACTTTTGATGATGTCAGCGTTGAAGTGAAGCTCTTCAACGATAGTGCCTTGGTACGTTCTATTAAGGGTTATTCCTATAAACGTGAAACCAATTTTTCAGCTAAGGACTATAATAATTTAAAAGATGGTTTAGCTTATGCCGATATGGTCGCAAAATACGGCGCACCTGACAGCTTGTCTGAGGCTGCTTCATCGGATCAAACAGAACTTCAAGCTGTTTGGTCTAGCAATCTCAAATTGGCTAAGGGACAGAAGCAAGGCCAGATGATTATTAACTTTACCAATGGTAAATTAACAGAAAAAGAACAATCGGGACTAGGTTCAACCGAATAACAGAAGTGTGGGAAGGCTTATTTTCCTTCCTATATCTAATCTCAAAAGCTTTTATACTATTTACAGACAAACTTAGATGAAAAAAACGCTCCGGTGGAGCGTTTTTTCACGAGCTTAAAAATGAGGAAAGCGAGTCAGCTCCGGTGGAGCGTTTTTTCACGAGCTTAAAAATGAGGAAAGCGAGTCAGCTCCGGTGGAGCGTTTTTTCACGAGCTCAGACATAAACTAGAAAACAAACCAACTCTTTTAAGAGGAACATGTTTTTATCGGTAAAATTATTGGATATCAAGTTTATGGGTGGTAATATAATGGGTGAGTAGATACCAGAGTATAGCTAAGAAAATATTAGCAATCATACCAATCACTATCGTTGTGCGGAAATTTTCAAATGTATTTTGCACTCCCACACCTGTCCGGATCAAAGTACCTATGATGCTCAAACTAAATTCGATACCGAAATAGCTGACAAAGGCCATTAGGATTCGGTGATTGCGAAATAGCTGTCCAATAGCAATAGAGGCAAAAATAAGTAAAGTACTAGTGACGAGGTTGATAAAGGTCGAAAGTACCCAGAGACCGCCATTTGTTATTTCCGATTGTGACAGTTCAGCTAAAATGCTCTTAACAATAATGCCAACCTCATGCTGATTAAATAGCCACAAAATCCCAGCACCTAGGGCAATGACAATGTAATTGCCTAAAGTCAAAGCTATCGCAACCAACAATTTTGATGAAATAAGCTGGTGTCGACTGACTGGTAGAGTTAAAGTCAGATAGCCTTCGCGGCCAAACATATTTGAATAAAAGCGGCGGATAATTAAGATCAGAGTAGCAATTGACTGAGTGATAATCATAATAACAAGAGCTATGCTCAAAAATATAAATAAAATGAAAAGCACGTTGCTATCCTTTACAATATCCTGATGTCTCTCAAGAAAGGCACTGTAAGGTGCAAAAATCAGACTTGCTAAGAGGATGAGGGCATTTAAACCAAGATACCAGTTTCCAATAGCTTTAAATTCATATTTTACTAATTTTCCAAACATGAAAACCTCCTAATTATGGAACATGTCTCTAAAGAGGGCATCGATAGATTTACCGTGTTCAAAACGAATGTCATCACTGTTGCCATCAAGAATGACTTGCCCTTCTTTAAGGAAGATAATGTCATCTAAAACCTGTTCGACATCGGCGATCAAGTGGGTGGAGATAATAACAGATGCGTCTTCCGAATAGTTATTAATGATAGTACGCAGGATATAATCCCGTGCTGCTGGATCTACCCCGCCGATGGGTTCGTCTAGAATATAAAGTTTAGCCTGTCGACTCATGACTAGAATCAGCTGAACCTTCTCTTTATTCCCTTTTGAGAGATTTTTGAGCTTTTCTCTGGCTTCAATATTAAGATCAACCAAGAGATGTTCGGCTTTTTCGCGATTAAAATCTCGATAAAAATCTTGAAAGAAGTCTAATGCCTGACTGACTGTCATATTTTCGTTGAGATAGCTAGTATCAGGTAGGTAAGCAATAATTTTCTTGGTTTCCACTGATGGACGAAAACCATCTATGACGATATCGCCACTGGATTGCTTCAATAAACCGTTGATCAGTTTGATCAGGGTCGTCTTGCCGCTGCCGTTTGGTCCCAAAAGTCCTACGATTTTACCGCTGGAGATGGTTAAATTCACATCCCTCAGTGCCTGATGATTGCCGTAAGATTTTGAGACATGGTGTAGTTGTAATAATTTTTCCATTATTTGTCTCCATTGCTAAGCAAATATGCCTATGTCCTATTTTAAGACCTTTAATCCATTTAACACTGTGAAAGACAGGCCAATAAACAGCCTAACCTCTAATTCTTTACTGCTTCGTACTATTTGCCATATAGTCAGCTGTCTCATCTAAGATTTGTTTACCAGAAAAGCCAATGTTTTCTATGTTAGAAACGAAATTGGCGATTTCGTCCTTGGCTAACCCCAAACGCTTTTCTTCGATCAGTGCAGTATCTTCAGTGACAAAGCGTCCTGCTGTTCGTCGTGAAAAAACCATTCCTTCGCGTTCTAGTTCCGTGAAGGCCCGCTGCATAGTGTTTGGATTAACACCGGCTTCTTCAGCATAGTCACGAACCGTTGGCAGTTGTTCGCCTTGCTTGATTTCTTGACTAATAATCTTGATTTTGATGATTTTTGCAATTTGTAAATAGATAGGTGATTTCTCGTCAAATGTCCAAGCCATCAAATTCTCCCTTCCCAATATTATAGTTGTGATAGATAAATGATACAGCATTTTGAGATAAATTTCAAGTCGTAATGATGACCTAGGCTTGTATAGTCCCCATTTAAAGCTTGAGGAAGAAAAAAGCTTTTATTCATAGTATAATAGTAGTAAGTTTATTTCAAAGAAAGGATTGCTCCATGTTTGCACCCCTAGATACTAAAACAGTTTATAGTTTTATGGACAGTCTAGTTGATTTACAGACCTATATTCAAACGGCAAAGGAAATGGGATATAGTCACCTCGGTATTATGGATCAAGATAACCTTTATGGCGCCTACCATTTTGCGATAGAAGCCCAAAAACAGGGACTGCAGGCAGTTATTGGTTTAGAATTACTTTTTCCTAGAGGCGATGAAAAATCTCTGAGTATACAGCTGCTTGCTTTAGATACTGAAGGCTATAAAAATTTATTAAAACTCTCGACTTTAAAAATGAGTGATGGCCTGCAGGTAGAAGATCTTTCTTCTTACCTATCGGGCCTCGCTGTATTACTGCCTTACAGAGAAGATCTGGAGCAATTAGAACTGCCCTTTGACTATTACATCGGTGTAAGCTCTGACAGCCCTAGGCGTTCCTATGGCAAAAAGCTATTACCCTTACACACGGTTCGTTATTTTTCTGATGATGATCGAGAAACTTTGCAGGTTTTGCATGCTATTCGCGATAATCTACCCTTGAAAGATGTAGCACCGCCAGCAGCCCAGCAGCACCTCTATCCTCGTGAAACTATGGAAGAATTGTTTCAGGAGCGCTTTCCTGAAAGTTTAACAAATCTGGATGAGCTCTTAGCAGGCGTCAGTTATCATTTTGACCATGAACTCAAGCTTCCTCGATTTAATCGTAACCAGAAAGCGTCAGAGGAGTTGCGCGAACGTTCCGAACAAGGCTTAAAAGACAAGAATCTAACTGCTCCAGTTTATCAAGAACGTCTGGATAAGGAATTAGGAATTATCCATAAGATGGGCTTCGATGATTATTTCTTGATTGTCTGGGACTTGCTGCGCTTTGGACGCAGTCGTCATTATTATATGGGAATGGGGCGCGGTTCAGCGGCTGGCAGTCTCGTTGCCTTTGCCTTAGATATTACAGGGATTGACCCCGTCAAAAACAACCTCCTTTTTGAACGCTTTCTAAATGAGGAACGTTACAGTATGCCTGATATTGATATTGATCTACCGGATATCTACCGCAGCGAATTCCTCCACTATGTCCGTGATCGATATGGCAGCCGTCACTCAGCCCAGATTGTTACCTTTTCAACCTTTGGAGCCAAGCAAGCTATTCGCGATGTTTTTAAGCGTTTTGGTGCCGCAGAATTTGAATTGACCAATATCACGCGTAAGATAGGCTTTCGGGATAACCTCACGTCAGTTTATGAAAAAAATATGTCTTTCCGGCAGATTATTAACAGTAAGGTGGAGTACCAGAAGGCCTTTGCCATTGCCAAGAGGATAGAAGGTCAGCCCCGTCAAACCTCAATTCACGCGGCAGGGATTGTAATGAGTGACGACGATCTGACAGAACATATTCCCTTAAAGGCTGGAGAGGATATGATGGTCACCCAATATGATGCTGGAAGTGTTGAAGCTAACGGGCTCCTAAAGATGGATTTTCTGGGCCTACGCAACCTAACTTTTGTCCAGCGTATGGCTGAGAAATTAGCTGAGGAAAAGGATATTCACATCCGTATCCAGGATATTAACTTAGAGGATCCCCAAACGCTAGCTCTCTTTGCTGCTGGGCGCACCAAGGGTATTTTCCAGTTTGAACAAGCTGGGGCTATCAACCTATTGCGTCGAATTAAACCGACAAAGTTTGAGGAAATAGTAGCGACGACTAGTCTTAATCGGCCGGGGGCCAGCGACTATACCGAAAATTTTATCAAACGTAAATATGGTCAAGAAGAGGTTGATCTTATCGATCCACTAGTAGCTCCGATTTTAGAAGACACTTACGGTATCATGCTTTATCAAGAGCAGGTTATGCAGATTGCTCAGATTTTCGCAGGATTTACGCTGGGAAAAGCAGATTTGCTGCGTCGAGCCATGTCCAAGAAAAATGCTGCTGAGATGCAGAAAATGCAAGTAGATTTTATGCAAGGGGCTAAAGCTCTAGGTCGCAACCGTGAAACAGCTAAAGAGCTTTTTGAACGCATGGCCAAGTTTGCAGGGTACGGTTTCAATCGCAGTCATGCTTTTGCCTATTCTGCTTTAGCCTTTCAATTGGCTTATTTCAAAGCGCATTATCCATCGATTTTTTACGATGTTATGCTCAATTACTCCAGCAGTGACTATATAACCGATGCGCTACAGGCTGATTTTAAGGTTGGTAAGCTATCAATTAATACAGTTCCCTATACCGATAAAATTTCAAATGGTGCTATTTATATGGGACTCAAAAATCTCAAAGGTTTCCCAAGAGATTTAGGGTATTGGATTATTGATAATCGCCCATTTGTATCTGTAGAAGATTTCCTAACCAAGCTGCCAAAAAATTACCAGAAAATAGATCTCATAGCTCCCTTAGTTCAGATTGGACTGTTTGATCAATTTGAACCCAACCGCCGTAAAATCGAGGAAAACTTAGAACATCTCTTTACTTTTGTTAATGAACTCGGCAGCCTTTTTGCTGATTCTTCCTACAACTGGAGCGATATTGAGGACTATAGCGCGAGTCAAAAATATAATATGGAGATGCAATGGCTGGGAGTAGGTATCAGTCCCCACCCTTTGATAACTCTTGCCCAAGAACTACAAGGAACCTTCATTCCGTTTGAGGAATTGCTTGTCAATACACAGGCTCGGGTTTTAGGACAGATAGAGGCTGTGCGAATTATTCGCACTAAGTCCAAGGGGGAGCAAATGGCTTTTGTTACCTTAACAGATACAAAGCAGAAGTTGGATGTGACTGTTTTTCCAGAGAGCTTTACCCAATGGCAGACTTACCTCAAAGAAGGGGACATCCTTTACATGACTGGTAAAGTACAGGAACGGGATAATCGCCTGCAGCTAATTTTACAGAGTCTAGCACCAGCTGTAGCTGAGAAATTTTGGATTCAGTTGGCTAACCATGACCATGATCAGCAAGTCGCAGAGACTCTTCGAGCATACCCAGGACAGATTCCTGTTGTCCTGCATTATCAAGATAGTAATCAGACATTACAGAGCCAAAAGCTCTTTGTAGCCAAATCAGAAAAATTACAAGAAGAGCTTACAAGCTTTGTTATGAAAACGATTTATCATTAAAAAACTTCTGAAATAGAAGCATTTTAAAATCGAATGTGCTATAATTAGAGAGTTAAAAATAAAAAAGGAGTATCAGGTAGAATGAAACGTATTGCTGTTTTAACCAGTGGCGGTGACGCACCTGGTATGAACGCTGCTGTCCGTGCAGTTGTTCGTAAAGCAATTGCTGAAGGCATGGAAGTCTTCGGAATCAACCGCGGCTATGCTGGCATGGTCGAAGGTGACATCTTCCAATTTGATGTCCACGGTGTTACCAATATTATTAATCGTGGTGGGACCTTTCTTCAGTCAGCTCGTTACCCTGAATTTGCCACTCTTGAAGGGCAGTTAAAAGGAATTGAGCAATTAAAAAAACATGGTATCGAAGGTGTCGTCGTTGTTGGTGGTGACGGTTCTTATCATGGCGCTATGCGCTTGACAGAACATGGTTTTCCAGCAGTTGGTCTACCAGGGACTATTGATAACGATATCGTCGGCACTGATTATACAATTGGGTTTGATACAGCAGTTGCGACTGCGACTGAGGCTTTGGACAAGCTCCGAGATACATCCTACAGCCACGGTCGTACCTTTGTTGTTGAGGTTATGGGACGTAATGCCGGTGATATCGCTCTCTGGTCAGGAATTGCTGCCGGTGCCGATCAAATTATCGTTCCTGAAGAGAAGTACGATATCAAAGAGGTCGTAGCCAAGGTCAAAGACGGTTATGAAAATAAAGGCAAGAGACGTCATATTATTGTCTTAGCTGAAGGTGTTATGAGCGCTGAAGAGTTTGCTGCTAAGATGAAAGAAGCTGGTGATGTCAGCGACTTGCGTGCTACTAATCTCGGACACATTGTTCGCGGTGGTTCTCCAACTGCTCGTGACCGTGTTCTTGCTTCTTGGATGGGTGCCCATGCGGTTGATTTGCTTAAAGCGGGTCGCGGTGGACTGGCTGTTGGTATCCACAATGAAGAATTGGTTGAAAGTCCAATTCTAGGTACAGCAGAAGAAGGAGCTTTATTCAGTCTAGCTGATAACGGAGATATTATTGTTAACAATCCGCATAAGGCACGTCTTGACTTTGCTGATTTAGCTCGTAACCTGACTTATTAATTTATTATTTTAAACCTAGTTAATCCTATCCCAAAAGGGATAAAAAATAGAGGGAGTTCATACTTATCATGAATAAACGCGTAAAAATCGTTGCAACACTTGGTCCTGCGGTAGAGATCCGTGGTGGTAAAAAATTCGGTGATGATGGCTATTGGGGTGAAAGCCTTGATCATGAAGCCTCAGCACAAAACATTGCTAACCTGATCAATGAAGGTGCTAATGTTTTCCGCTTCAACTTCTCGCACGGTGACCACGCAGAGCAAGGGGAACGTATGGAAGTCGTTCGTAAAGCAGAAGAAATCGCTGGTCAAAAGGTTGGTTTCCTGCTTGATACGAAAGGACCTGAAATCCGTACAGAATTGTTTGCAGATGACGCAAAAGAATACTCTTATAAAACAGGTGATAAACTTCGTGTCGCAACTAAACAGGGCATCCAATCGACTAAAGATGTTATTGCCTTGAATGTTGCTGGTGCCCTTGATATTTTTGATGATGTTGAGGTTGGTAAGCAAATTCTTGTCGACGATGGTAAACTTGGTCTTCGTGTTGTGGGTAAAGATGCTGCTACTCGTGAATTTGAGGTTGAGGTTGAAAACGATGGTATCATCGCTAAGCAAAAAGGTGTAAATATTCCTTACACTAAGATTCCTTTCCCAGCACTTGCTGAGCGTGACAACGCTGACATTCGCTTTGGCTTGGAACAAGGCCTTAACTTTATCGCGATTTCATTTGTACGTACTGCAAAAGATGTTAACGAAGTACGTGCCATCTGTGAGGAAACAGGAAATGGAAACGTGAAATTGTTAGCGAAAATTGAAAACCAACAAGGTATCGACAATATCGATGAAATCATCGATGCTGCTGATGGTATCATGATTGCGCGTGGTGACATGGGTATTGAAGTTCCATTTGAAATGGTTCCAGTTTACCAAAAAATGATCATCACTAAGGTCAATACCGCTGGTAAGATTGTTGTTACAGCAACAAATATGCTGGAAACAATGACTGATAAGCCACGTGCGACTCGCTCAGAAGTATCTGACGTTTTCAATGCTGTTATCGATGGTACAGATGCGACAATGCTTTCTGGTGAGTCAGCTAATGGTAAATATCCACGTGAATCTGTTCGTACCATGGCTACGATTGATAAGAATGCTCAAACGCTTCTTAGTGAGTACGGCCGTCTGGATTCATCTAAGTTTGAACGCTCTACTAAGACAGAAGTTGTTGCTTCAGCTGTTAAAGATGCAACAAGCTCAATGAATATTAAACTAGTTGTTGCTTTGACAGAATCAGGTAACACAGCTCGTTTGATTTCTAAATACCGTCCAGAAGCTGATATTTTGGCGGTGACCTTTGATGAGAAAACACAAAAATCATTGATGCTTAACTGGGGTGTCATTCCAGTTGTGACAGATAAACCTTCATCTACTGATGACATGTTTGAAGTTGCTGAACGCGAAGCAGTGAAGTCTGGTCTTGTTGAGTCGGGTGATGACATCGTCATTGTTGCAGGTGTTCCTGTTGGAACAGGTGGTACTAACACGATGCGTGTTCGCACTGTTAAATAAGGTAGCAAAAAGTAATTAAGAGGTGAGCTCTGGCTTATCTCTTTTTATTATAATTTGAAACGAGGATGGAGATATCTAATTTTTGTAGCTGCTTAGAAATCAATCATTAACTTGGATAATTTTTACTAGATAAAATTAAAGTTTGGAATACTTATGTTTTTAAATTGTCATCGTCTTGTGCCTGTCCACATATAATTGTTAGGCGGCTGACCTTTCTTATTTAGATAAGACATGGTATAATGTAAAGGATTGAAAGGAGTTTCTATGGTTAGACGAGATCTGATTAGAAATATCATTATCCTATTATTAGCTATTTTAGTTGTTATTCTCCTACGTGTCTTTGTATTTTCGACTTTTAAGATCACAAGCGAGACAGATAATAGCTATCTTAAAAAGGGAGATTTGGTAACAGTTGCGACACGGAGAACTCCTCTTGTTAAGGATTTTGTCGTTTATAAGGTCAAGGGCAAGGAATATTTAGGTCGAATTGTTGCTAAGTCGGGCCAAGAGGTCACCTCCATGGACGATGTCCTTTATATCAATCATAAGATAAATCATGAAAGCTATTTAAAGGATGAGAAAACGGCTTTTGTAAAACAGGCACAGCCTGGTCAGTATTTTACTGATGACTTTACTACCCAGACTATTAGCCATAAGGCCAGTGTGTCTAAGATTCCTAAAGATGCTTATTTAATCTTGAATGATAACCGTCAAAATAAAAATGACAGCCGCAAATTTGGTTTTATCAAGAAAGAGCAAATTAAGGGGGTAGTTTCCTTTAGGGTCTGGCCTCTAAGTGATTTTGGTTTTGTGACTGTTGAGTAGCCTAGCAGGCTGCTTTTTTTATGGTTTTTACAATTGAACTATACCAATTTTTCTCTTGACAAAACGGAAATATTTGAATATACTGTGTTTATCGTCGTTGGTAGTAAAGGGTAAACTATACCAATTTAAAACGAAATAAGAAAAGGAGAGGCAGCCCGTTGGCTGCCGACTGGTGTGTATGTGTGGAATTGTCGGTGTTGTCGGAAATAGTCAGGCGACAGATATTTTAATTCAAGGTCTGGAAAAATTAGAATACCGTGGATATGATTCGGCAGGTGTCTATGTCACAGATGGGCAGACTAACCATCTAATCAAGGCTGTCGGCCGTATTGCAGAATTAGCTGATAAGGTCGGTGATACCCTTGGTAGAGCCGGTATTGGACATACTCGCTGGGCGACCCATGGACCTGCGAGCGAAGTCAATGCTCACCCTCATCAATCACAAACAGGACGTTTCACTTTGGTGCATAACGGTGTGATTGAAAACTATTTAGAGATTAAAAATACTTATTTAGCTGATCATGATTTTAAGGGGCAGACGGACACCGAAATTGCTGTGCACCTGATTGGAAAATTTGTTGAGGAAGATGACCTCGACCTTCTCTCTGCTTTTAAAAAAGCTCTCTCTATCATTGAAGGATCTTATGCTTTCGCCCTTATGGATGCTCAAGATGCAGGTACAATCTACGTGGCTAAAAATAAATCACCGCTTTTGATCGGCCTTGGTGATGGTTACAATATGGTCTGTTCCGATGCTATGGCTATGATTCGTGAAACTAATCAATTCATGGAAATTCATGATAAGGAATTGGTTATTGTTAAAGCTGACAGTGTTCAGGTGCAAGATTACGATGGTAAAGTACAGGAACGTGCTAGCTATACAGCAGAGTTAGACTTGTCAGATATTGGTAAAGGGACTTATCCTTTCTATATGCTTAAGGAAATCGATGAGCAGCCTACGGTCATGCGTAAGCTCATCAATACTTATGCGGATGCTGATGGCAATATGACGGTTGATCCAGCGATTGTTAAGTCTGTCCAAGAAGCTGACCGTATCTATATTTTAGCAGCGGGAACATCCTACAATGCCGGTTTTGCAGCTAAATCTATGTTCGAACAGTTGACAGATACACCCGTAGAGCTGGGTGTCGCATCAGAATGGGGTTACAATATGCCGCTCCTGAGTAAGAAACCAATGTTTGTTTTGCTCAGTCAGTCAGGTGAAACAGCTGATAGCCGTCAGGTTCTGGTTAAGGCTAATGCAGCTGGTATCCCAAGCTTAACTATAACAAATGTACCGGGCTCCACTTTATCGCGTGAAGCCACGTATACTATGCTTCTTCATGCAGGGCCTGAAATTGCGGTTGCCTCTACCAAGGCTTACACAGCCCAAATCGCAGCGCTTGCTTTCTTAGCCAAAGCTGTCGGTGAAGCAAATGGTAAAAAGGAAGCTCTGGAATTTGATTTGGTACACGAATTATCTATCGTAGCTCAGTCTATTGAATCAACTTTGTCTGAAAAAGATATGATTTCAGAAAAAGTTTCTAAACTTTTGCCAACAAGCCGCAATGCTTTCTATATTGGCCGCGGTAATGACTACTATGTGGCTATGGAAGCTTCTTTAAAACTTAAGGAAATTTCTTATATCCAGTGTGAAGGATTTGCAGCTGGTGAGCTGAAGCACGGTACGATTTCTTTGATCGAAGATGGTGTTCCAGTCTTAGCCTTGATGTCTTCTAACGAAAAAATTGCAGCTCATACGCGCGGTAACATTCAAGAGGTTGCAGCACGCGGAGCTAGTGTCTTGACTGTCGTTGAAGAGGGATTAGACACAGATAGCGATGATATCATTGTCAATAAGGTTCATCCTTATCTCGCTAGCATTTCTATGGTTATCCCAACGCAGCTGATTGCCTACTATGCATCTTTGCAACGTGGTCTTGATGTTGATAAACCGCGTAATCTTGCTAAAGCTGTAACGGTGGAATAAAGACAAGTTACTATTTAAGGATCTGGCCCTTCCTGTGAGGGCTAGGTCTTTTTTATGGATTTTTGACAATTTTTTTTTGCCAAAATTTGAGTGTCGTGGCAAAAAAAATTTTCTTATAATAGACTTATAGAAAAAGGAGGATTTATCCATGAATGAAGGTAATTCTTTGAAGGTCAGAATCCAAAAGTTAGGAACTGCACTTTCTAATATGGTTATGCCAAACATTCCAGCCTTAATTGCTTGGGGTGTTTTGACAGCCTTGTTTATTCCGGATGGCTATTTGCCAAATCCACAGCTCAATCTGATCGTCAGCCCTATGTTGGTGTATCTAATTCCAATTTTGATTGGATTTACAGGTGGTAAAAATATTTACGAACACCGCGGCGGTGTTGTTGGGGCTATCGCTACCTTTGGTGCTATTACAGGTACACAAGGTAGCTTGATGGTTAACAGCCTCATCAGTGCCTTGGATCCAAGCACTATGTCTGCTAGTGAGTTTGTGGCTAAGTACCAAGAGATCTTAGCAAATGGTAAACCTAATGTTACCATGATTGTCGGGGCAATGATTATGGGACCTCTGGGTGCTTGGTGCATCAAGAAATTTGACGAAATTGTTCAACCCAAGGTCAAAACTGGCTTTGAAATGTTGGTGAACAATTTCTCTGCTGGTCTCATCGGCTTTGGCTTGATGTTAGTGGCCTACTTTGGTGTTGGTCCGGTTGTTGCTACGTTGACAGAATGGGTTGGTCAAGGGGTTCAAGCCATTGTGGACGTTCATTTGTTGCCACTGGCCAATGTGATTATCGAACCAGCTAAAATCCTCTTCCTCAATAATGCCCTTAACCATGGTATCTTTACCCCGCTTGGTACCGAACAAGTAGCAGAAGTTGGTAAATCTGTCTTCTTCCTTCTTGAAGCCAATCCTGGGCCTGGTTTGGGTATCCTTATTGCCTATGCTCTATTTGGTAAGGGATCTGCCAAATCTTCATCATGGGGGGCAATGATTATCCACTTCTTTGGCGGTATCCATGAAATCTACTTCCCATATGTGATGATGAAACCAGCCATGTTCTTGGCTGTTATTGCGGGTGGTGTGTCAGGTACTTTTACCTTCCAGCTCTTAGATGCCGGTCTTAAATCCCCTGCGTCTCCTGGTTCCATCATTGCCATTATGCTGATGGCCCCTAAAGGTGTAGGTCCGCATTTAGCCGTCTTGGGTGGTGTTCTAGTTGCGACGGTTGTTTCTTTCCTTGTTGGAGCTGTTATTCTGAAAGCTGATAAATCTGAAGGAGCTTCGCTTGAGGATGCACAGGCTGCAACTCAAGCAGCAAAAGCAGAGTCAAAGGGTCAGTCTGAAGAGCAACCGCTATCAAATTCAACGGAGATTACGACATATAATGTTAAGCAAATTATTTTTGCCTGTGATGCGGGTATGGGAAGTTCGGCTATGGGGGCTTCAATCCTGCGCGATAAGGTAAAAAAGACTGGCTTAGATATCCCAGTTACCAATAAGGCTATTTCTAACTTAACCGATACGGATCACACCTTGATCGTTACACAGGAAGAATTAGCAGCGCGTGCAGCGGAGCGCACACCGAGTGCTGTCCATGTCACCGTTGATAATTTCTTAGCAACGCCTAAATACGACGAGATTGTCGGTCTGCTGGCAGGTGAAGGGCAAGCGAGTGCTGAAACTGCCGATCAAGTAGGCGAAGAAGCTAGTGAAGATGTTGATTTAAACTATATTGACGAAGTCGTCTTTGCTCATGGCACAGCTGAAGGTTCAGCAACGATGGGGCAGGCTACGCTGGAGCTAATCTTTAAGAACCACGACATTGGTATCCCAGTATCTAAAGTCGCTAACGATCAACTTGGTAATTTCAATGCCAAGAATATCCTTATTGTGACAACCATCGCTAATCAATCTGATGCCCAGCACTTCGCGCCGCACGCCCAATTCTTGATTGTTGACAGTTTAGTGACAACACCTGAATATGACAAGATGGTCGCGCGTATGCACAAATAGTTTCAGCAAACTTGGTATCCTAGAATAGTGTATAATGAGGCTATGATATTTACCAAACGTGAAGAAAAATTGATTAAGGCTTTCCTAGAAATAGGAAAGCTTTCGGTAGATGATATTCAAAAAATTTTAGATGTATCGCAGCGGACGGCTTATCGAACCCTTGCTGATTTGACTGAGAGCCTTAGTCAAATTGATATTGTCCTGGCTAAAGATCGCAAAAAGTACGGTTTATCTGGTGATATATCAAAGCTCAGCGCTCTCTATAGCATGGAGGATTACAGCCGCAGTGAGCGTCTCAACTTGATTTGTCTAGACTTACTATTATCTGATACTCCCCTGACTAATGCTTATTTTCAAGAACGTTTCATGGTTAGCAATGTGACGATTATTCAAGACGTCAATGAAATCAGCCAGCGTCTAGCTGATTTCGATGCTAGGCTTGATCGTAAGCAAGGCTACCGATTGGAAGTCACTACAGAGCAACGTCGCTATTTATTAGCAGTGCTGTTGACCAACATGGTCTCAACTGCTGATTTTAAAGCTGGTAAAATCAATGTTCCAGATAGACTGCAAGAAAGGATTAAAGAGGCTAAAAAAACCTTTCGAGACTGTCAATCTTTTGTGCCAGAGATGGATCCCAAGCTCCTGCAGTTTTTCACTAGTCTTCTGGCCCTGTCGAAATTTTTTGGTCAGCCTCAGACCGTTCTTCATGTCAGTAAACAGGCTTTGGAGTTGTCTCAGGAACTGTTTACCAGCTATGCTAGGCTGACAGCTCAAGCCTATGGCACGAACGATATTCTCTATTGGGCCAGTCAGTTGGATGAGCTCTATATCAAGCGTCAGGAGAATCCTCTCTATGTTGAGAATTTCGACAGTCAGTATTTTTACAGTGTTACTAACTTGATTGATAAGGTTTCATCTTTTACAAAGATTAACTTTATTAAGGATAAAACGCTGTTTAAATTTCTCTTTCATCATATACTTTTGAGCTTGGCTATTCCTTATCTTTTTCCTGATCGGTCGATGTCTTCAACGGCCCATGTAATTGCTTACCAAAATGAGTTTCTTCATCGAATCATCCGTTTGGTCGTTCAGGATTTATTTCCTGCCTATATTCAGAATGAAGCAGAATATGAATTGATTACTCTGCATTTTGCGTCAAGTATTCGGCGAAGTCCAGATATTTATCCTATTCAGGTTTTAATGCTGACTAACCAACGTCCCTTAGCTGTCGAGCTTTTGGTTACAAAAATAAAGTCAGTAGCCCCTTTTGTTCAGTCAGTACAGATAAAACATCTGGATGAGTTCTCCCAAGAAGATTTGGAACATTACGATTACATTTTGTCAACAAGTCCTATAGATAGTCAAGGTGTCGATACGATTTCAACTTATCCCAATACAGCTGAAATCCTGCACCTACAGGAGCAGTTACAGGCAGTACAGCTGCGCCGAAATCAGCAGCGGGAGCGCAGCATCGAAATTGTTGGGAAAACAGATCTGCAGGCTTATTTAGAGGCCAGCCAGAGTTTATTGGAACATTTTCAGCTGCGTCGCTTGGATAACAGCTCTTCTTTTGAAGAAACTGTGGCCGAGACCATTGCTGATCTAACAGCAATATCTGATACCGTTTATTTGACAGAGAAATTGCTCAAACGTTTTGAGCTTAGCCCCTTTGCCATTCCAGAGACGGGCCTAGCTCTTTTGCATACGCAATCCCGTGCGGTGGAAAAAAGTCAGTTCATGGTTTATAGCCTAACCCAAACGATTGAGGTTCAGTCAATGAACCATGAAATGGAAAATGTTAGTCGGCTGCTAGTCATGCTGACCGAGGAAAACAGTAGTCTTGAGACCAAAAGATTGATGTCAGCTATTGGTCAATCTATCATTGAGAATCATCTCTACACAGAAATTTACAAAACTGGTAATCAGGAGATTATCTATCAATTATTAAATAAGATTTTTACAGAAACCATCAAGGATTTGGAGAATTAACTATGGAATTTGAAAAAACACTGATTAAACTCAATCAGCACTTTAATGATAAGGAAGAAGCCATTCGTTACTGCGGTCAAGTATTGGCTGATGGCGGCTATGTTAATCCCGACTATATCGATGCTATGGTACGCCGTGACCAAGAGTTATCGGTCTACATGGGGAATTTTATCGCCATTCCACATGGAACGGATGATGCTAAAAAGGAAGTTCTCAAGTCCGGTATTACAGTCGTTCAAGTGCCTAAAGGTGTTAATTTTGGGACAGAGAATGACAAGCAGGTGGCTACAGTTCTATTTGGCATTGCAGGTATCGGTGATGAGCACTTGGAGATGATTCAAAAGATTTCGATTTTCTGTGCAGATGTTGACAATGTTGTTAAACTAGCAGATGCGCAATCAGAAGAGGCTATCATTGGGCTATTAAATAGTGTTGAGTGAGGAAAAGAGGTTTAAACATGAAAAATGCAGTACACTTTGGTGCCGGAAATATCGGTCGCGGTTTTATCGGCCAAGTTTTATTTGAAAATAATTTTGATATCACCTTTGTTGATGTTAATGAAGCCATTATCAACGCCCTCAATGAGCGCCACAGTTATGAGATTGAAATTGCTGAGGACGGACAGCGCCATATCGCTGTTTCAGGCGTCAGCGGCATTAATAATGCTCAAGATCCAGAGGCTGTTGTCGCAGCCATCACACAGGCGGATATTATTACCACTGCGATTGGTCCCAATATCCTGCCTCTTATTGCTGAATTGATTGCTAAGGGAATTGAAGCACGCCAAGCAGCAGGCAAGGAGCAAGTTATTGATGTTTTAGCTTGTGAAAATATGATTGGCGGGTCCGAATTTCTCTGGGTGGAAGTTCAAAAATACCTGTCTGAAGCAGGCTTAGCCTATGCTAGAGAGTATGTGGGCTTCCCTAATGCTGCTGTCGACCGCATTGTTCCAGCTCAGAGTCATGAAGATCCTCTCTTTGTGGTTGTTGAGCCCTTCAGAGAATGGGTTGTTGAAACAGGCCGCATGAAAAATAAGGCGTTAAAACTGGACGGTGTTCATTATGAAGAAGAATTGACACCTTTCATTGAGCGCAAGCTCTTCTCCGTCAACTCTGGTCACGCCACATCTGCCTATACAGGTGCTTTCTATGGTGCCCAGACAATCCTCGAAGCGCTTAAAAACGAAACCGTTAAAGCCAATGTCGAAGCAGTTTTGGGAGAAATCCGCAGTCTCTTGATAGCTAAATGGGGCTTTGATGAAACAGCCTTGGTTGATTATCATAAGGTCATTATCTCTCGCTTTGAAAATCCTTATATTGTCGACGATGTGACCCGTGTTGCTCGCACACCAATTCGTAAACTGGGCTTTGATGAGCGCTTTATCCGCCCTATTCGTGAATTGAAAGAGCGCGGTCTTTCCTATGATAATCTTTTAAAAACCGTTGCCTTTGTCTTCAAATACAATGATCCAGAAGACCCGCAATCTGTTGAATTGCAAGACCTCTTGGCTAGCAAACCACTGCCAGAAGTTATTGCCCAAGTCACAGGCCTTAACGATCAAGATCTCATTAAAGAGATTGAAAATGCAGTCACTTCAATCTAGAGACAGATAGCAGTCATGTCAAAAGCAAGCTAAATTGGTAGCTTGCTTTTTTGTGGCGTTTTTTATAGCTCTGAAGATTGATTATTAAATTTTCTGAAATTGGTGTATAATTAAAGAAGAGCTGCTAAAATGAGCTATGTCAGCCTACCAGTAAGATAGAAACTTTTAAATATAACAGCAAAATTTGCTAGAAGAAAGCCAGAGGGAATATTTGATATGTCCAATAGTTATATGGAATTTAAACAGTTACTTAAGAGATTTGTAGAACAGGCAAACATTAATATTAAGGGGGGAGAAGGGAAGAGAACAAAATTAGAAGGGGTAACTGAAATATATCCTGCAGTAACTATTGATGATATTCCCTATAAAATTGAGATGTTCAATAGAGGCTATGGACCTAAGAATGGAAGCGGCTGTAATAAGTTACCCTATTTTGGATATGAATATAGTAATATCAAAAACACTTGGATTAATATTCGTACTATATTTGAAAATTTTGAAGTTACTGGATTTAAAGTTGCTAAATGGCATCCTGATGGACACGATACTGATTTGAATATTCAATACTTAGTTAAAGACTTAGAATTGGATTCAGAACAAGAACCTAATTCAGCCCTAAAACAATTTTATGATACATTTGTGAGTTTTAAGAAAGATAATAAAAAAGAACAAAATGTTGTAGAGGAACCACTATCTAGTTATATTTATGATAGTAAATACGCTCAGATTTTGAAAAAATCTAAAAACCTCATCCTCCGCGGTGCACCGGGGACTGGGAAAACCTACCTTGCCAAGCAGATTGCTGAGGAACTGACTGGGGGAAATGATGACCAAATTGGCTTTGTTCAATTTCACCCATCCTATGATTACACAGATTTTGTGGAAGGGCTGCGTCCTGTCTCAAGTGCTGATGGTCAAATTGGCTTTGAGTTGAAGGATGGTGTTTTCAAGAAATTTTGTAAGAGAGCGAAGAAAGCTACTGAATCTGGTGGACAAGATAATTTTGATGAGGCTTGGGACAAATTTTTTGAGGCAGTAAACGATGTTGATGCGGATAGTTCTTATGACATTACGACGTTAACTGGGAAACCAATGCACCTTATAGCATATATGCGTAATGAAATGTCTGGTGTTATGGAGAAAGGTTCTGCTAGTCTCTTTTATAATAAAGCACAATGCTATAATATCTACAAAGGTGATTCAGGTGTTCCAAAGGGGGGATTAGACAATTATCGTAAAGCTATTGTTAAACATTTGAAAGAAAAGTATGGTCTTGTCGATTATATTAAACCAACGGCAACAACTACTGATAAAACCTTCGTCTTCATCATCGACGAAATCAATCGTGGGGAAATTTCCAAGATTTTTGGAGAGTTGTTTTTCGCCATTGATCCGGGTTATCGCGGTAAGGATGGTGCAGTATCAACCCAATACGCTAATTTACATGAAACGGATGAGAAATTTTATATTCCTGAGAATGTCTATATCATTGGTACCATGAATGATATTGATCGCTCTGTTGATACTTTTGATTTTGCCATGCGCCGACGTTTCAGGTTTGTCGAGGTGACGGCAGAGGATAGAGCGGATGAGATGCTTAGTGATGAAGAGGTTAAAGGTAGATTAAGTCGATTGAATGCTGCTATTGAAAGTAATGAGGAACTTGGGCGGCATTATCAAATCGGTCCATCTTACTTTATGGATCTAGATAAGGGAGAAGTAACTGCAGCTGAGCTTTGGTTCGATTATTTGCAGCCGCTTTTAGAGGACTATCTGCGTGGTTCCTATGATGAGGTAGAAAAACTGAAAGAGCTAAAAAATGCTTACAACTTAATAGAAAAGGAAGAGTCAGATGAGACTGACGGATAATGATTCAGTAGTTAAGTCTAAATTTGAAACTTCTTACCCTCAGCTGTCAGAAAAATTGCCGGATAGAAGGCTGGAAAGTCTTTCCAAAGAGGACAATCTCTTTATTTTCCCGCATGATTTGCTGGATTCTCTTGATTTGGAAAAAGATGGCAAGGTGCTGGAGACAGTCAATGACCAGATTAAAACGCAAAATATCATCGGTTTTCTAGGCTGTGGGGAGGAGCGCTTGAGCATTCATTCTCGTTTTGCCAATGGAGATGATGATTACTTTCTGCATTACATGCTGCAAAAGGTTCTACAGCTCAATCTGACTAGCCTTGATGTCGGCCTGTCTCAGGAAGACAGCTGGTACCAGCTTTTAATCTATCTTTTTCCCAAATATCTTGAGGCAGCCTTGCGCAAGGGGCTTTATAAGGAATACCAGCACTTTTTCTACAATGACAGTCATGTCAAAGGGACAATAGAAGTTGCCCGACATATTAAGCAGAACACACCTTTTACAGGAAAAATAGCTTATTCAACTAGGGAATTTTCCTTTGATAATGTCCTCATGCAGCTGGTTCGCCACACCATTGCCTTTATTCAGCATACTGTTCCCAATGGCAGAGCGCTTTTGTCTAGCTCATCTTCAGTTAAGGAAAATATAGCTGAAATTGTACGGGTAACACCTAGTTATCGATTGTCAGATAGGACTAAGATTATCAGAGAAAATCAAAATAAACCTATCCGTCATACTTACTATCATGAGTATCGGACTTTGCAGCGGCTTTGCCTGATGATTTTGAGTCAAGAAAAGCATGGACTGGATCAATCCAATCAAAAAATCCACGGCCTTCTCTTTGATGTCGCCTGGCTCTGGGAAGAATATCTAGCGACCTTGCTGCCTGAATTTGAACATCCTCAAAATAAGAACAGGACAGGCGGCTATTCCTTATTTCAAAATGGAAATGGAAGAATTTATCCAGACTTTCTCTCCTTATCAGGTTCACCAGTTGTTGCGGATGCTAAATATAAGCCTATGGATAATATCAATGGACGAGATTATTTGCAGGTAGTAGCCTATATGTATCGCTTTGACGCCAAAGTAGGATTTTATCTCTTTCCAGATAAGAAAAAATCAGAACCGACCCAATATCAACTCTTACAGGGCAGAAAAGAAAAACGAGAATATTCAGTAAATGTCGAAAAACTCGGCCTCGCCATTCCCCAAGGCTGCACTAGCTATCAGGATTTCATTAGCGCCATGAAGGAAGCAGAAGAGGCCTTTCGAAGTCATTTATATTGTAATCGGTAAGAAATTTTAGAATAGTCATACATTAACCTTGATGAGATTAGAGGATAGAGTAAAATCTGTTCTCTTTTTTGCTGTCCTTTAATTTTAATCCTATGGGACTTAATAGAATTGTAATTTAGCACAGCTTAAAAAATGCTATAATCGACGTGACTGCTAACTGATAGATAAGGGCATGGAGTAAGGACCAAAGATAAGAATGCTGATAGGGCCTTTGACACTAGTAAAACAGATTATTTAAGTTCGTCTGAAAGAATCCGTGCCAAACTGGATGTTCCCCTGAGCCAGATATGAGTTGCTGCTGGATTTGCCGTCTGTTTTTTTGTTTATATGGTTTGCCCTGTTGAAGATGTTCTCTATCTTGCAAAAAAGAATTTCAGTGGGAAATGGGAAAGAGCCTCACCACTGTTCCTATCAAAATTGGGTAGCTTTAAACTAGAGCACAAGCTTAATGGTTGATTACCCCGGAATGATGGCGATGGCTATTACGAGCAAGAACTGCAATTTAACAAGTGCGAAGATGGTCGATATTATCTCAGGGCTAAAGAGAAAGTCCTTAGGTAGGATAGAAAAAATATTGTCACAGTCTGATAACAATGGTCAGCAAATTAGATATCCACTAAAGAGAAAGGTAGCAAGCATGGAAGAGGATAATGAATTTGAATCAGCTTTTTCGACGGGCAAGGAAAATAATTCTCCGATCTTTTCAGGCCGAGATCCAAAGCCAGTGCCTGAAAAGATAGACGCCAAAAGCTTTAAAAAAGGGCTCATACTAGCCTTTGGTGGAGCTATCGGGTTCACATTTTTAATCGTGTTAGTTGTTTTTATAATGAATAGATAGTTTTGATCTGACTGCACAATTTCAGTATGGCCTAACTAAAGGAGCAAGAGCCTATACTTGGACTTATCAGGAACTTCAGAGTTTGAAAGGGAGTAGTTCTTATAGACAGAGGACTTCAGTAAAAGAAACGGATATTGATAAGATTGTCAATCAATAGGGGAAAGAAGAGTATCACATTCCTATACTAGCCTGCGTTTGTGTTATTGCCTAATCCAGACAAATTGGATAAACATGTCTACCTGAGTGTTGATAAGAAAGATAAAGACTACTAGCCTACCTGCAAATCATTAGGTAGTTGGGAAATTAGGATTTTAAGATCCAAGAGGAAGCTGAGGGCTCTTTCTAGAAAATCAAGTATATAACCCTTCAAGTTGGGATAGTACAGCGGTCAAGGAAAAGAGAGTTATCGCTCTATCATTATGAAATTGGAATATCCAGAAGAAAATTACTTTCCTCAGTCTGGCGATCTTAGACTAGAGTTTGCGGTAACCTATACAAACGGCTATGGCAGCAAAGAGCCTTATCAAGTAACTATAAACTCTACACAAAACAATGGCAGACAGTATACGTTAAAGAAAAGAACTATTCTAAAGAGTAGCAGCCCCTTACCTGTGAGGATTTCTGGCAGTTACCCATAGTTCAAAACGAGCTTGCCCAGTCATCAGAATTAAGGTAAAATAGCTTAGTAAGTATTTTTAGAAAAGGAAAAATGTATGTCTTTACCAAATTGCCCTAAATGTAACTCGGAGTATGTCTATGAGGACGGTATCCTCTTAGTCTGCCCAGAATGTGCCTATGAATGGGATCCAAACGAAGCTGCTGAAGAAGAGGGCTTAGTCGTTCTTGATAGCAATGGTGTTCGTCTTGCTGATGGCGATACCGTTACGGTTATCAAGGATCTCAAGGTTAAAGGGGCTCCAAAGGACATTAAGCAGGGAACTCGCGTTAAGAATATCCGCTTGGTTGAAGGGGATCACAATATTGACTGTAAGATTGACGGCTTTGGAGCCATGAAACTCAAGTCAGAGTTTGTTAAAAAAATATAAATCCCTATAAAGTTCAAGGCAAGGGCCTTGGGCTTTTTTACTGAAAAAACGAGAGCGACAAAAATTCGCTCTCGTCTTCTACTATGATTGAAAGCTAATGACAGATGCGGCCGCATCCACTTTGGCTGGGACACCCAAAGGAATGATGGCTCTAGGGGTAGCGTGCCCGACATTGACATTGTAGAGGAGGGAAATATCCGTATCAATCACTTCTAGCAGGATTTGTTTATAGTCATCATAGTAGGTCTCATCCATAGGCTTACCGACAATCACACCATTCAGAACCTCAAAAATACCAGTAGCTTTTAATGTTTCCAGCATGGTACGATAAAGGGCAGGTTCAGGTTTTTCTTCACTAGATTCCAGCAGGAGAATTTTTCCCTGCCAATCACTCAAACTGGGGAAGAGCTGATAACGCTGACAGAGGGCACTGCTGTCTTCATAGCGTGATGAATCAAAAATTTGATAGAGAGATTCCAAACATCCGCCTAGGATGGCTCCTTCAAATCGGGGATTTCCCTTCAATAACTCAAAGCCCTCATTTTTATGCATAATTCGACTGGTTCCTAAGGCCTTGGGACTAAAATCTGTCCGCTCCTCATACCAGATAGCACTGGGTCTGATTTCTGAGATACGGCCTGTCTTGATCAGCTCTTTAAAGTAATGAAAGGAGTAGGGCAGCATCTCGTGATCCAATTCGCAAATATCTGGCAAAAAAGCCTGACCGTAAAAGGTCGTGAGTCCCAGCTTATGTAACATCAAGTGATTCATAGTGGTGTCGGAAAAGCCTAAAAAGATTTTCTGCTGGAGCGCTTGCTGCAGTTCGTTATGGTCAAATAAATAAGGCAGGAGACGGTGGGTATCATCACCGCCAATAGCGCATAAAATCATATCAATGGCGGGGTCTTTAAAAGCAGTGAGCAGATCTTGAGCTCTGGCTTGAGGATTCTCCCGCAGATAGTCAATACCTTTGAGGGCATGGTCTAAAAACACGACCTCCACTCCTAACTGCTCCAAGCGTTTAACCCCTAAGTCCACTTCAAACTTAATAAAGTCCTCTCCGAGGATACCGCTGGACAGACTGACAATCCCGATCCTTTTAACCATAAAGGGTGTCTCCTTTTTTTAAAATTACCAGCATTATAGCATAGTAAATTTTGCTAGGAAAGGATGAAAATGGCTATGGATGTGTTTTGCCGATAAGTGATTTTGGAAATTCCAAAGAGAAGCAGACAAATGTATTTTTTTCATTTTTATATGAATAAAAATAAATAATATTTCAAAGTGTCTGAAAATTTGATATAATAAAGCATATCAACTCACTAGGAGCATTTATGTCGTACGTTTTGGAAATTCTCCCAGCCCTTTTAAATGGTGCTTGGGTTACCCTGCAGGTTTTCTGCATCGTTATTATTTTATCCATTCCACTGGGGATTGTTCTGGCCTTTCTCATGCAGTTGAAATTCAAGCCTTTGAATTGGCTGCTGACCATTTATATATGGATCATGCGAGGAACTCCCCTCTTATTGCAGCTTATTTTTGTTTATTATGTACTGCCCAGTGTGGGGATTGTCTTTGATCGTCTACCAGCAGCGATTTTAGCCTTCACTCTTAACTACGCGGCTTACTTTGCAGAAATTTTCCGTGGCGGTATTGCTGCCATTCCTAAGGGACAGTATGAGGCAGCTAAGGTTTTAAAATTTAATCAACTGCAGACGATTCGTTATATTATCTTGCCGCAGGTTATTAAGATTGTGCTGCCGAGTGTCTTTAATGAGGTGATTAATCTTGTGAAAGATTCCTCGTTGGTTTATGTGCTGGGAGTTGGTGATCTGCTTTTGGAAAGTCGAACGGCGGCCAACCGCGATGCGACCTTAGCACCTATGTTTGTTGCTGGGGCTATTTATCTCATCTTAGTTGGGCTTGTAACCCTTGCGTCTAAACGTATCGAGAAAAAATTTAATTTTTATAAATAGGAGGTCGTATGTTAACATTAAAGAATATTTCTAAACAATTCGGCCATAAGCAAATTTTTAAGGATTTCAATCTCAATGTAGAAGAAGGGAAAATTCTTGCTGTTGTTGGGCCCTCTGGCGGTGGTAAAACGACCCTGCTACGTATGCTGGCAGGACTTGAGAAAATCGATTCGGGCCAGGTCATCTATCAGGAAAAAGAAGTACCTTTGAATCATCTAGAGTCAGAAAATATCCTCGGTTTTGTTTTTCAGGATTTTCAGCTTTTCCCACATTTGACAGTATTAGAAAATTTGATTTTGTCACCGACGAAAACAATGGGGGCTTCCAAGGATGAAGCTGTTAAGAAGGCTAGAGAACTCTTAGCCAAACTTGGCTTAGAGGAGCATGCGGATGCCTACCCTTTCTCCTTGTCTGGCGGTCAAAAGCAGCGAGTTGCCTTTGCGCGTGCGATGATGATTGACCCTAAAATCATTGGTTATGATGAGCCAACCTCAGCCTTGGATCCGGAGCTGCGCCAGGAAGTAGAAAAATTGATCTTGCAGAACCGTGAGCTGGGCATCACACAAATCGTGATTACCCATGATATGCAGTTCGCCCAGAATGTTGCTGACGATATTCTGAGCATAAATCCTAAATAGCAGAGGGAGTATATAGATGAGATTAGCAAAATATTTCCTTTCTCTCTTGATACTTGTCCTCTTATCGGTCCTAACTCTCGGTGCCTGCAGTTCTAGGTCGAACTTTGCCACCCAGACTGATCAATGGTCAACATATACCAGAGAGAAGACGATCAAAATTGGATTTGATGCTACCTTTGTACCTATGGGGTTTGAGGAAAAAGATGGTTCCTACACAGGTTTTGATGTTGATCTGGCTAATGCAGTCTTCAAAAAGTATGGGATTAAGGTAGAGTGGCAGGCTATTGACTGGGATATGAAAGAGACTGAGCTTAAAAACGGTACAATTGATTTGATTTGGAATGGCTATTCCATGACTGATGAGCGCAAGCAGTCGGTTTTATTTACAGAACCTTATATGATTAACCAGCAGGTTGTTGTAACCAAAAAATCTTCTGAGATTAATAGCCTCACGCAACTGTCTGGAAAAACTCTGGGAGCTCAGGCTGGTTCCTCAGGTTATGATGCTTTCACAGCAGAACCCGATATTTTGAAAAATCAGGTTAAAGACCAGAAGGCTATACAATACTCCACCTTTACCCAAGCCTTAATTGACCTTGATGCTGGACGGATAGATGCTCTCTTGATTGATCGTGTCTATGCTAATTACTATCTGGAGCAGGAAGGCAAGCTGGCAGACTATAATATTATGCCAGCGGGCTATGAAGCTGAAAATTTTGCAGTTGGTGCTCGAAAGGCTGATAAAAAGCTGGTCAAGAAGGTTAATCAGGCCTTCACTGAACTCTATCGGACAGGGGAATTCCAGAAGATTTCGCACAAATGGTTTGGTGACGATGTTGCTACAGAACAAGTAAAGAGCGAAGCTCGATAGGCTGCTTTCAGTCCCACGACAATCATTATTAGTGAACTTTCTGATTCATTTGATCACTGAAAAACAAATAACTTGTTTTCATTTTTTAAACTATATAAAAATCGCATGAATTTCCAGGTTTAAACCTGATTTCATGCGATTTTATTTGACTCTCTAATTTCTGTAGTGGACAAATCCACTTTGGAATAATAGGGGTTTATATTGGATACCTGTGGTGCTAGTTGAAATATCTGCAGTTATGTGCAAAGAAGGCTTGCTGTAAAAACAATTCCATTCCAGTAAGACTTCTAGCTAGTGGTCTTTCAATATCAAATAAACGACAAAGTGACGAAAATCTGGTTTCAATAGTTCTTCGTTCAGCTATCAGCTTCCAATGATTATGGTCTTTGGCACCTGCCATATTCTCCCTCCAAGGTGTCCAAAGGTGATAGCC